>DYMA01000199.1 GCA_020721815.1 Sulfurovum sp.
CATTCCCCATAGAAAGGGCTTTTGATGGGTAATTTGACGGGAAGATTCGTTGAAATACTCCTGCAGTCCCAACAAATGCAAAGATGTGAGCTGATCGGAAGATTCTGGATTGCGAAAAGAGCTAAGTTTTGATTTGTTTTTGAAACCAAATTTATCTTTTATGGCATCTATAGAACCTATATGATTGGTAATAATGTATTCAAACTTTCGAGATCGTATCTTGTCTTTTTCGTTGGCTTTTTTTCTCTCATCGTTCATCCTTGACTCCCACAATATGTTTTTATAAATGTATTTTAACAAAAATCTATTTTTAAAATACTAACAATAACCTTACTAACCTAACTAGAACCTTACTACAGGATATATTTTAACAATCTCTAAATTTTTATTATCTTAAAATTTAAGTATCTTAAATCAATGGAGGAAATGAGTGAAAAGAGTTTTAAATGTTGCTATTGTTGCATCATCATTGCTTTTGGCAGGTGGGGATACAATGCCTATCGTAGAGCCAATAGCACCAGTAGTAGAGGTAGTACATAACAAAAGTTGGTTTGTAGGTATCAATGGAGGATATATTGGATTGGATGCTACTCAAAATCCTGCCAATGCCATTGCGACAAACTTTGTCCCTGAATATGAGGGGATTTCGTACGGAGTAGAGCTTGGATTGGAACAAGGCAATCTTTTTTATACTCTAAACTATGATTATCTTGATTTGGATCAAGCAACGATGCAAAATATTACTGCCTCTATCAACTACAAGTGGGGAATGCTTTATGGAGGTATAGTAGCAGGTATGAGTGCTTTTGAGTGGGATCGGGCACCTACGGCTATCTATGAAGAGAGTTCAGATGAGTTTATCTACGGTGTGCAAGTGGGTATCCAAAAAGATATTACCAATCACCTCTCTATCTATGGACAATACAAGTTTTTACAAACCGAACACACCACAACACTCACAAGCGGAGCTACTCAATCAGAAGTGTTGTATGAAAATATCAATAGTGCCACTATCGGCGTTAGATATTACTTTTAAGGAGACGATGAAATGAACAAAAATATATTACTAAGCACAATCACAGCGATACTACTAGCAGGATGCGGAAGCAGTGAGGGGTTTACGGCTATTGGTGATAAGGGTGTAGTTACGCCTCCAATTCAATCAGTAACGCCAACACCTGAGCCAACACCTGAGCCAACGCCTGAGCCTGAACCTGAGCCAACACCTGAGCCTGAGCCTGAGCCTGAACCTGAACCTGAGCCTGAACCTGAACCAACGCCTGAACCAACGCCAACCACTTCTCTATCGGGCTACATTATCGATGGTGCGGTATCGGGGGCTAATGTCTTTATCGACCTCAATGCCAATAGTTCGCACGATACAAACGAACCATCAACTACAACCGATGCCAATGGATACTATGAGTTTAATCTCACAAATAGTAATTTCAAATACAATGTATCGATTATCGCTACAGGCGGGGTAGATACCACCACCAACCAAAGCTTTACAGGTACTATCAAAAAACGTATCCAAGAGGGTGACAATCTCAAAGGGCTTATCGCTACTCCATCGACGACATTGGTAGAGGCACTTGTCTCCAAGCATAGTATGAGTATCGATGATGCAAGAGCCAAAGTAGCTAAGTTTTTAGGCGTAGAGAGCGACAAAGTCATTGCCAATCCTCTAAGCGACGCTTCACTCTATCGACTCAACTTAATGCTTATCAAATACGCTCAATTGCTTGATGGTGGTTTTGTTGATGTGGCATCACAAATCGCTACTTTTGAGGGTACGATTATGACGCTCAACAACGAACACACCTACAAACTCGATGAGATTTGGAAATTAGCGAAAGATATATCCAAAGTACCAAGTGTTGGCGAGGGTAATGGTGTGCTTGATACACTGCCAACACCTCCCCAGATGAGCGATCAAGAAGTGGTAGAAGCCATAGCCAATACTCTCTCTATTTTAGGGAGAAATAGCGACGAAGACAACATTACCCAAGCTCTAATACTCTCTACTGCACACGACTATCGACACGATACCACTATAGCATGGAGTGGAGGAGACAATAGAGTCAATCTCTCTACAGGTAGCGTTACACTACCGACTTTTGAAGAGGGCGATGTGACCACGACACTCAAAGCCACGATTAAAAAGGGCGAAGCCTCTACAACAAAAGAGTTTACTATCAAGCTAAAAGCAGGTGTTATTACCCCTCAAAAGGCATTGGATAGTGCTGCAACCCATGTGACATTTGAGCAAATCAAAGGCAACAACAGTGCCACAAACAACATCACTTCCAATCTGGTACTCCCCACATCTTTGCCTTATGGTATAGTAGCTACCTACAATAACAACGGTTGCGGTGCTATCGACACTAGCGGTATCGTAACACAACCTGCCTATAATTCAATCGCACGATCTTGCAACTTTGTCATCACACTCACACACAGTAGTAGCGGATTGACCAAAGAGGTTTCCCACGCTCTTACAGTAGCCCCCAAAGCTCCTACCAACCAAGAAGCAATAGATGAAGCTATCCGAGAGATAGAAGCCATCTCAAGCCCCTTTGATGCCAATACCAAATTGCCCACATCAACCCAATACGGCGTAACTATAGTCTATACCGCCTCCACTCCTAGCGGATTTGTCACTAGCGACGGAAGCATTATCCAAGATGCCAATGAGACGACAGTGACATTTGATTACACACTTACCAAGGGTGATTTGTCTATCAATGAGAGCCGAGAAGTAGTCATCAAAGCCAAAGCCAAAACCCCCGATGATATTTTGGCACTAGCCAAACCGCTCATCACATGGGAAGCCATCAAACTCAAAAACACAGCCGAAAACAATGTAACCAGTGATTTGAACTTGACAAAATCGCTAGTAGTAGAGGGACAAAACATAGGCGTAGTATGGAATAGCAACAACTTCGAAGCTATCAACGCAACCAACGGCACAGTCGTACCGCAAGACGTAAACACTACCGTAAACCTCTACGCTACACTCTCATTAAGCGGTGCTACTGATGTGGTGACGGATACGTTTGAGTTGGTTGTGATTGAGAAAGTAGTAGAAGTTGATTTGGATCAAAAAGCGGTTGAGGATGCTAAAGCAGATTTGGATTTCGACGACATCAAAGGCGAAAATACAGACGCAGACAGTGTCACAAAAGATTTGAATTTGATTACATCATTGGCTGGACATGAGGGGGTTGTGATTAGTTGGGTGTCGAATAAAGATGCTA
>DYMA01000200.1 GCA_020721815.1 Sulfurovum sp.
TGAGCGTGAAGGTAAACGCATACCCCTTGACCCCATTTTTTTCTTTCAAGTATGCGTTGTTGATTTTAACGCGATCTGTTTCAGTTACATATCGCCAATCTGATTTCGGGATAAAATCCCAACCGTCTTTCAAATAAAAGTCTATCTCAAGCGCGTTTGGATTTGTATCTGTCTTCCAATTCTTAGCTTTCACTATTTTGCATATATATCCGTGTGGCGGGTTTGCTTCCAAGTTGATAACAAGCCTGGGCTTCTCAAGTGTGATGGCCCCCCCTTTCGCATAAGCAGCGCCAGGCTTGCGTTGCACGCAGACAACGGCTATGCCGTCTCCGAGGTGATCGTGGATACTCTTGAGCATATCGCCGACGAGATAGAAGTTGTCGTGTAACTCGAGGTAATCTACGATATTTAACCCATCGCGGAAGATAACATCAGCGAAATTGTCGTTTCGTGAGTAACACATTATTTTTTGGCCTTCGCCATAAAATAGCTCAGGCATTGGGTACCGTTTAATAATACGTTTGAGCCCCGGGGCCGTTGTTTCAGAATTGAAATAGTGGACACTTTGGTGGGCACTTTGAGCGCTTTGTCTCGCATATTCGTGAGCTATCCAAAGTGCCATTGTTGTCTTGCCAGCGTTAGGAGCTCCGGCTATGAGGATGATGTCTCTCGGGTATATCTCGACAAGATCGTTAAGCCCGAGAGGTAGCGGCATGTTTACTGGTGTGTCTTCCTTGCTCAGGTCAAGGATTTCGAGATCTGTTTCTCTTTTAACCCATTTGCCTGATTGGCCTCCCTCTTTGCGGATAATCCCTTTTTGAGCAAGTCTGTTGAGGATGATAGACCGGTATTTTTTTTCTTGCCCCGGCGATAGCCCGAGGTCATCGTCGATTTGCCGCGACGTAAATATGCCGGGGTTGTCTTCGATCCAAAGACCGATTTGCGCTACTAAGTCTGTGTAGTGTCTCACAATAACGCTCCATCGAGCGCTATATGCGCATCAGCGACGATATGAGTATCGCGATCGTCAACAGCCATATTCACGGCCTCCGCAATAGCGACGGCGATATCTGTCCGCCGTTTGGGGTTTGATGCTGCGGCCCGCTCAAAGACTGTGACGAGCGATATTCTTTTTTGTGTAGCCAAAGAATCCATCGCGGCGACGATATCTCGGTATATGCCAGGGCAATCCTCGGCGTCGACTGTCGGCACGCGACCGTCCAAGAGTGCACGGCCGACCAAAAACGCAATGTTCTTCATAAGCAATCCGCTACGCTTTTGACGACGATTTCGTTTTTGCGTCAATCCATTTTTGGATCTCCTCCTCTGAGTAAAGGGCGATACCGCCAATCTTGGTATATGGCGGGCCAGTTTTTGTATATCTCCAGACGCGGACTGTCTGGACCGTACGGCATAAGATCTTAGCGAGGTCTGCATCTTCGAGGTAACACTTGCCGGCTAAGACAATCATTTTTGTTTTTTATCCTCCTTTTTTAGGTCTCTGAGATCATAGCACACATAAAGACAACTGTCAACCTTTGAATTCCACAATAAAATCAAGAGGGTAACAAAAGTAACAAGAGTAACAATCTTCACAATTGTTACAAAAGTAACGCGGGAAACAATTATCACAAACAGTAACGGCCAGTTGTTACTAATCCGTTACCCGTTTTGTTACCGTTGTTACCGTCTTTTTAGCCAATAAATCCACATAGTTGCGTGGCGCTGAATATTTTGGCACGGATCTTGCGATTTTAAAATCTTTAAATCAAAACCTAAGATCAAAACATAAGATCAAAATCTAAAGACAAAACCTAAGATCAAAACCTAAAATCAAAATCTAAGAACAAGATCAAATTATAGAGTTTAAAACATTCACAAGTATGTTTTATACTAAATAGCAAAAAGCATGCCAGATTCGGCCATAGTACGAAGCCCATCATCAATCAGGACTATTGCCAAGCGTACGAAGTCGAGCCGAGGCGTCTCAGTCCGGCCACAGTACGAAGCTCAGCATCGATCAGAGCTATTGCCAAGCGTACGAAGTTAGGCCGAGGCGCTCCGATTCTCATGTTTTTTTAGAAGACGAATCTCGAACTGCGCTTTTCTTGGATAGAGAAACAGGCGGCGGGGAATATTCTTCCGAAAGCACCGAGAGCATGCCCGGATTTAGCGCTCCAAGGCCCCTCTGAGAAGACTTGTCCCGCCGCACGTATGATTTTATGTTTTTACCCACAAGTCGCCCCAGAGGGGCGCTGGAACGCGTCAAATGCGATTTTGATTTTTAGCCCCCAGAGAAAGCACAAATTGCACTCTTGACGATCCCAAGCAAAGAGGGGTCAGGCCTTAGAATAGTGACGATCTTAAGAATAGTGACGATCTTAAGAATAGTGACGATCTTAAGAATAGTGACGATCTTACTTAGACAGACAAAAAAGACTCCCAGCGTCTCAAGGGTGCCACCAAAACACACTCCGATCTTGTACGATAAAGCACCCCCGCGGGAACTTGAGCCGCGCGCCACCGTGCAGGGGTGTTGAATGGCCTCGCGCGGAAGGTCTTGACAAAGTAGATATGCCACGTTATCATAATAGCATGGGGTCGAAGAATAGCTTGAGCAGAGAAGGCCGGAAGGGATAGTGGAGGATAAGGAATGCAGGAAGAATTGAACACAGTTTTGGCGGAGGTAGTAGAGCGGCTAAATAATCGCGATTATGCAGGGGTAAAAAGTAAAGGGTGTTACTTGTTGCGGGGTATACCAGAAGACTTGCGTATAGCCGCGCGCCACCGTGCATTCGACGAAGGTATAACTTTCAGAGATATGATTATTAAGTCACTCAGACAATATTTGGATAACAACAGCAAAAAGGGGGGAAACGAAGATGGCAGAAATGACAATGATTGAAGACGGCAATTGCAACATCAAATGGGAGTGTAGCAATTGCAAAGCTCTTATAAAAGACAAAGCAGGGTTCGAAGATAAAGTAAAGCATTGCCCTAAATGTAAAGAGCCGGTTACTAAATTTATACCGGTGTTTGATGACTTTGTAGATTCGTTTATTGAAGACAAAGATAGGTCAATATAGAAAACAGTAGACAGACCATGGATCTATGATGCCAGGTTATGCTTCTACAACGCAAAAAAGGAGAGGGAACATGAGCAGGAATAGACGGTACAATGTCAATGACGTGCGAGCAATAGCTGAAAATTATGGCAAAACAACCGTTGCGGATTTGTCAATTGCATTAGGATTAAGTA
>DYMA01000025.1 GCA_020721815.1 Sulfurovum sp.
AAGATGAGATTATCAATGCTCTTTGGGAAGAGCCTGAATATGTGAGCGACAACACCGTCGAAGTAGCCATCAACCAAATACGCAAACGCCTTAAAAATATTTTAGGGTTTCAAGTCATTCACACCGTACGACGAAGAGGATACAAGTTCTCTTACTAATATGGGCTACAATCTCACCAATAAACTCGTCGTAGCCATCTCCTCCAGAGCACTTTTTGACCTCGAAAAAGAGAATGAGATATTTGAAAAAGAGGGACTTGATGCCTACTACAGCTATCTTCTTACCAAACAAAACAATATCTTAAAAAAAGGAAGTGCTTATCGTCTCATTGATAACCTTCTTAAAATTAACAGCTATTTTGACAAAGCCTCCAAAGAGGTAGAGGTGATAATTTTATCCAAAAACAACCCCGCTATGAGTTTGCGTATTACCAATTCAATCCAGCACTACGGATTGGATATCGAGCGTTCGGGTTGGACAAGCGGTACCAATACCGCCAAATACCTCAAAGCCTTTAAGGTCGATTTGTTTCTATCGGCTAGTGAAGAGGATGTGAGGATAGCTTTGCAAAGCGGTGTGGCTGCAGCGAAGATTTTGCCCTCCACAAGTCGCATACGCAAATCCAAAGGCGATCAGGTGCGTATTGCATTTGACGGCGATGCGGTGCTTTTCTCCAAAGAGAGCGAAGAGATATACCAAAGCAAAGGATTAGAAGCCTTTATTGAGCATGAAAAGACCCATCGCAACAATCCTCTAGCCCAAGGTCCTTTTGCTAAATTGCTTATGACGGTATCCAAAATTCAAGCCAAATTCAAAGATAGCTCCTCTCCCATTCGCACCGCTTTGGTCACTGCTCGTGGTGCTCCGACGCATGAACGGGTGATAAAAACGCTTGATGTGTGGAATCTACGCATTGATGAAGCCTTTTTTTTGGGCGGGAGTGAGAAGTATGAGATTTTGGATGCTTTTGGTGCGGATATATTTTTTGATGATCAAGATGTTCACCTTGCACTCTCCACCTCGGTAGTACCCAGTGCAAAGGTCTATTAATTGCACACTCCAATAACTTTTTGGATTGAAATTTCACTTGTAAAGTAACTCTTTTGCTTTTTTGGATATAATCATTTTTTACATAAATAGTGACAAAAAAGTAACACAGGATAAATAATGAAACTCTTTGATGATGATGATTTTATGGTAACCTCTCCAAAGGAGAACTTCTTTGCTATCTCCAAAACGGCGAATGTAAATATCGTGGAGATGGAGCTAGAGAAGATGTTGGAGCGTTTGGCAGTAGCCGAGAAGATGCTTGAAGACAAAGGATTGGAAGAGGAGTTTGATCGTACCTACTCTATCATGCGAGCCGACGTAACGGAACTGGAAAACCGTGTAAACAGTATTTTTATTGAATTGGTGGGTAATATCGTTACTCAATGCGAATAGGAAGGTTTGATGCTCCAAGCCGTTGAACGAAAGATTGAACAATTCATCAACGAACTCAATGATGAAACGACCCAAAAGCTCTACGCTCACATTCCAGCTGGGAAACGATTAAGAGCTGCATTGATTCTAAAGATTGCTCCCCAAACATTGAGTTCTGTTAAGTTGGCAGCGATTGTGGAGCTTATCCATGCGGCAAGTTTGTTGCACGATGATGTGATCGATGATGCTCTTGTGCGACGCAACAAACCCTCTATCAATGCCTCATTTGGCAACAAAGTAGCGATTATGCTAGGCGATATTCTCTACTCCAAAGGCTTTTATGAGCTTTGTTCGATAGATGCAAAAGTGGCTCAAATTATCTCCCATGCCGTCACTCAGCTTAGTCTCGGTGAACAAGCCGATGTGATGTTGGCCAAAAAATTCAACGCTTCAAAGCATGATTATATGAAAATGATCTATCAAAAAACCGCTTCACTTATCGAAGCTTCGAGTGAAGCCGCAGCACTTTTAGCCAACAAAGATAGAGTCATCTATCGCAACTACGGGCGTTCTATTGGTATTGCTTTTCAAATTATTGATGATATTTTGGATATTACCGCTTCAACTAAACAGTTGGGTAAACCCGCTATGAATGATTTTGTTGAGGGTAAATCAACGCTTCCTTATATCTATCTTTATGAAGCACTTGAAGAGGATGAGAGGCTCAAACTCCTCTCTTATCATGGCAAAAAGCTCAACGAGCAACAACTTGCATGGATAGAGGCAAAATTTAAGGAGCATGGCACAGTACAACGATGCATCCATGAGGCAAAAGCACTTGCTGCAGAGGCTACGCTTATGATGGAAAAAGAGGGCAATGAATCGCTTCAAAAAATTGCACAAGATATGGTTGATAGGGATTTTTAATGTATTATTTGGTGGTGAGTTTTAATCACAAAAAGTGCGATTTTTTCCATAGAGAGCGTTTGGCTTTCAAAGACAATGAAGCCAAACGTGCTATCTTAAACCGATTGGTAAGTTTTGATTTTATTCATGAGGTTTTTATCGTCGCAACGTGCAATAGAGTGGAGTTTGTCCTTGCCACACGAGATAATTTTGCAGCCTATCATGCCGTCATTGGCATCCTTGCACAAACCAGCAAGGTTGATTTTAATGAACTCGTAGCCATGGCACAACGCTATGATGATGAGGATGCTGTTGCGCATATCTTTTCGGTTGTCTCTTCGCTCGATTCGCTTGTGGTAGGAGAGTCGCAAATCACAGGGCAAGTCAAAGAGGCGTTTAAATTCTCTTACGACAACTCCACCGCAGGTAAAAAACTCAATCGTATTATCAGTTATGCCATTAAGTGTGCCGCACAAGTACGCAATGAGACCAAAATCTCCCAAAATCCCATCTCCATCGCTTCTGTAGCCGTTTCACAAGCCTCTTTGATACTAGGTGACAATATGGCAGGAATGACGGGCGTGGTTGTGGGTGTAGGCGAGATGGGTAAACTTGCAGCCAAACATCTCTTGCGTATTGGTTGCGATGTGGTACTGTTGGGGCGTGATATGCAAAAGGTCAAAGCCCTTGCCGATGAGTTGGGTGAAAATGTGAAGATTGATGAGTTTAATCAACTCAAAAAGTATATCAATCGCTATCGTCTTGTTTTTTGTGCTACCTCAGCCCCCTATCCGATTATTACCCGTGATATGATTGAGAGCAAAGACCTCAATCGATTGTGGTTTGATATGGCTATTCCTCGTGATATTGATGAGATGGAGTTTTACAATCTTACCATTTACCGTATTGATGATTTGCGTGATATTGCCGACAAAAACCATGCACTTCGACAAGAACAAGCACTCCATGCAAGTGAAATTGTCAATCGTTACCGTGATGATTTTTACAGATGGTTACGAGCCTTATCGGTAGAACCCGTCATCAAAGGAATGCGACTCAATGTCCATGAATCCATCGACAAAGAGCTCCAACGAGCCATCAAAAAAGGGTTTGTGCCTCGCCAATACGAAGAGAATGTACGCAAAATGGCGATGCAGATGTTTAACCATTTTTTGCACCAACCCACGCACAGATTGCGAAAAAGTTCACGTGAAAAAGATAGCTTGTGTCCTATTGAAGCCATTACAGCGATGTTTGATATCGACACCAGCGACATTGATGTGGGGCAATACAAGAGCGACCACCACAAAAAAGGTTACAGCCTTTAGGTTGTTACTTGCGGTTTACTTTTGCTTAGTATAATGGTTTATCACTCTAAAAAGGATAACCATGAAACGTTTAACACTATGGGTAGCGTTGCTATTGTCAGCTTCGCTATGGGCAGGGAACTATACTGTTGATGCTTCGCATTCCAATGTAGGTTTTAAAATCAAACACCTTATGATTTCCAACGTCAAGGGAGGTTTTGATAAATTTGAAGGTCTATTTGAGTACGACGAAAAGAGCAAAACACTCAAATCCATGGAGGGCAATATCAGTGTCGATTCTATCAACACCGCCAATGCCAAACGGGACGCTCACCTCAAAAATGAAGATTTTTTTGATGCAGTCAAATACCCCACGATTGCCTTTAAACTCACCAAAGTTGAGGGAGACAAAGCAACGGGTACTTTGACCATGCACGGTGTAACCAAAGAGATTACCCTAGAACTCGAAAACAACGGAGTCATTCAAGACCCATGGGGAAATACCCGAGTAGGATTGAGCTTTAGTGGGACGCTTGATCGAACCGATTTTGGACTTAAATACAACAAAGCCTTAGAAGCGGGTGGACTTACTATCGGTAAAAAGGTGAAACTAGAGATTGAGCTTCAAGGTATTATGCAAAAAGCAAAGTAGGTGTTTTGATAAGATAGCCATTTAACCAAAGAAGGTATGGGTTTTTTGAGCATTTCATCTGTAAGATTTAAACAATAGAGATAGGGTGTGCAAGGTCAGTAGCGGATAAAAACTTCAACACATTGGATACTAAATCGAGTTTGAATGAGGTTTTTTGCGTAAACTCAAACACTCTTAATCTATTATTGAGTATAATACTACCCTATTTTGCTTTTGCGGTGAGATAGAAAAATACTCAGGTAGTTATTCCTTGAATGGTTGCGGCATTTTGTCGTTGAGGGCTACTGTGGGGTAAACCAAATTCACTATAATTTATACCAAGGAGATTAAACATGGTAACAATGAAAGATTTACTCGAATGCGGCGTGCACTTCGGGCATCAAACAAGAAGATGGAATCCAAAAATGAAGAAATTCATCTTTGGTGAGCGAAAAAATATCTATATTATTGACTTGCAAAAGACTTTGAGATATTTCAAATACACTTACAATGTCGTAAGAGATGCAGCAGCGCAGGGTAAAACCATGCTCTTCGTAGGGACCAAAAAACAAGCTCGAAACGCTATCAAAGAACAAGCAATTCGATGCGGAATGCCCTATGTATCGACACGATGGCTAGGCGGAATGCTCACAAACTACCCAACCATCAAAAAATCTATCCGAAAGCTCGAAGTCATTGAGCAAATGGAAGAGAGCGGACAAATCAACCTTTTGACCAAAAAAGAGGCGTTGATGCTCAAAAGACAAAAAGAGAAGCTCAACTCCTATTTGGAAGGCTTTAGAAACATGAAAAAGCTTCCCGATATGATGTTTGTTATCGATGCTGTCAAAGAGCATATTGCGGTAAATGAAGCACGAAGATTGGGCATGAAAGTGGTTGCTCCACTCGATACCAACTGCGACCCCGATGTAGTCGATTACCCAATTCCAGGAAACGATGATGCGATTCGTTCGATTCACCTTTTCTGTAAAGAGATGGCAGAGGCGATGATTGAGGGACGTGCGATGATGAATGAGGGTGCGGATGTAGAAACTAGCGAAGCCACTCCAGCGGAGATGAATGAGTTAGTAGAAGAGATGTTAGTTGATTCTGCGGAATTGGATGAAGAGACGACAATAGAACCAACGCAAGATATTAAGGAGGCGTAAGCATGGCAAACTTTGGACCACAAGATATTAAAAAACTTAGAGAGATGACCGACGCAGGGATGATGGACTGCAAAAAAGCATTGGCAGAGTCTGATGGTGACATGGACAAAGCCGTTGCGTGGCTAAGAGAGAAAGGTTTGGGTGCAGCTGCTAAAAAAGCAGGGAAAGTAGCAGCCGAGGGAAGTATCGGACTTAAAGTTGAAGATCACAAAGCGGTTTTGGTAGAGGTAAACTCTCAAACCGACTTCGTGGCTCAAAACGATAAGTTTAAAACCGTTGTAAGAGAAGTGGTAGAACATAACTTTAACAACCATTTCGCCAATGCCGATGAACTTAACGCTTCTGAGATTAACGGTCAAGCCTTTAGTGAGTACATTTCATTGCAAATTGCTACTATTGGTGAAAATCTTGTAGTACGAAGAACCGCTGCACTTCAAGGTGGTGACGCTATTGCTATCAACGGTTATCTTCATGCAAACGGGCAAATCGGGGTTATTTTGGCTGCTAAGTGCGACTCGCAAAAGACGGCGGATGCTATCAAAGGTGATCTCAAAAACATCGCTATGCACATCTCAGCTATGCGACCCAAAACACTAAGTTACAAAGATTTTGATCCAGAGTTTATTGCCAGTGAGCTTACAGGACGTATCGTTACGATTGAAAAAGAGAACGAAGAGAATAAACGATTGGGTAAACCGCTTAAAAATGTACCTACTTATATCTCTATGGCTCAACTTAGCGATGAAGTATTGGCTAAAGCAAAAGCAGACATTGAAGCAGAACTCAAAGCCGAAGGTAAACCTGAGAAAATTTGGGACAAAATCGTACCTGGTAAATTGGATCGATTTATCTCCGACAACACCACGCTAGACCAAGAGTTGGCTCTTTTGGATCAAAAGTTTGTAATGGACGATAGCCTAACGGTAGCACAATACCTTGAAAACCTAGCTGCAAAAGTGGGTGGAACGGCTCAAATGATTGAGTTTATCCGACTTGAAGTGGGTGAAGGTATTGAGGTAGCAGAGGAAGATTTTGCAGCAGAAGTTGCTAAACAAATGAGTTAATTTTTGAACTTTGTAGGGGTATTTAATGCTCCTGCATTGCCTTAAAACAAAAGGTTTATGAATGTCCCAAATCCTTATTCAAGCCAAAAATCTATCCCATGCTTTTGATTATCCACTCTACCATGGTATTGATTTTTTGCTAGAATCTTCGCAATCCATTGCTATAGTAGGGCGAAGCGGTAGTGGCAAATCGACACTTCTTTACAATCTATCCTCTTTTTTACCTCCACAAAGTGGCAATGTCAAGCTCTTTGATAGAGATATCTATGCCCTCAATGAAGAAGAGGTAGCCTCTATACGTCGATACAAGTTGGGTATGGTGTTTCAATCGCACTATCTCTTTAAGGGCATGAGTGCGAGTGAAAATATTGAGATTGCTACAATACTCTCCAATGAAACCCTTGATAAGGAGTTGCTCAAAAAACTTGAAATTCAAGAGGTTATAGAGCAAAAAATATCGGAACTCTCAGGCGGACAACAGCAACGTGTATCCATTGCACGGGTACTAAGCAAAAAACCCACAATCATCTTTGCCGATGAACCTACAGGAAATTTGGATAAAACAACCGCCAAATTGGTAATGGGCGTATTGCTAGAGTATGTTGAACAACACAAGGCGGGATTGGTACTGGTGACACACGATGAGGAGTTGGCAAAGCTTTGCAACAAACTCTATCGCCTCGAAGACAAAAGACTCCAAACCTTGCCATGACCTTTCGTATTGATGAACTTGTCACCAATTTGTTGCTGTTTGTATTGGTGCTTACTCTTTCGGTTATGATTACCAAACTTATTGGAAAATTGAACAAACAAGAAGAGGATCAAGAGAATCAATGACTTAACGTATGACCTTATGGTTGCACTCTATTTGTAAAATATGCGGATGGAGTGGCATTTTGGAGGTGGGACTTTAGTTTCACTTATTAGCTGATGTTACGCACTTTGCCTATCAAATCATCTTTGAATCAGTCATTGCGAGGCACGAAGCAATCTATTTTAAATTTGTAGCCTCGGCTTTAGCCGAGTTTAAAGCATTGAATAGCCTCCAAATGTTCGGCTAAAGCCAAACCTACTTACTCCACGACAGAGTAAAAAATATCGTATTCGTTCACCCTGAGCTCTGAGCTTTGAGCTTGTCGAAGAGTCGAAGGGTCGAAGGGTCTTGAGTTGATGTACTTCGACAAGCTCAGTACGAACGATAAATTAAATATGTCGTGGAGTGACTAAAGTCCTACATCCGATAATAAATCTAACCGCATTTGCCAGGTTCGCACTTCATGCCTCCGCATTTGCCCTGCATTTTGGAGCGTAAACTTCCTTCATTCATCGTATCGATTGCTTTTTGCGTTGCTATGGGGTCGCTTATAAATTGGTAGCCTTTGTAGAGCGTATAGCCTCCATAAGAGATGACCATAAGGGCGGCGAGTTTCATCATTACTCCTCTCAAAGAGCCATTTTGCAACACTTTGGTAAGCATCGCCAACATAAACATAGCAGGAACAGTAGCCAAACCAAAAATCGCCATAATCACCGCCCCCCACAAAGCCGAAGCGCTACTAGCAGCAAAAACCGCAAAGGAGAGTACCAATCCGCACGGTATCATCCCGTTGAGTACTCCCAAAAGATAGAAACTCTTAAGTGAACGTGAAGCAATTAAGGTTCTAAATTGTCGTGCAAACCAACGGTTGTTGGCAATCGAAAATTCAGCCGAATTGAGAAATTTCAAACCTCCTACCAATGAGAGTCCTGCTAATATCATCAAAATACCCGTCAAGACAAAAAGCACCCCTTTGGTAGTGGGCGTAAAGGCAATCACTTGCCCCACAAAGCCAAATAGCGCCCCAATAGCACTGTAAGTCGTCACACGCCCCATATTGTAAGCCCCATGAGCAACACTTTGTCTTGCCCAACTCTCCTTGCCATCAAGCTTGGTTGAGCTATACGCTATCACAATCCCTCCGCACATGCCAATGCAATGCCCAACACTCGCCAATAGTGCGGTGGTAATAATAATATAGAGATCAATATTTTCCATAAATTTCCAATTTGTATGTAATAGCGTTAAATATATAATAATTTTGTTAAAATAGTGTTAAAAAAGAGGATAAAGAAGTGATTGGCAGGGCAAAAAGACGCATAACGAAGATGTTTAGAGAGTTTTTGGTCTATCACGGTGACTCATTGAGATTTCGTGCCAAAATTTTGACTCTAGCAATAACATCAGACAAGCAAGAGTACAGTTGCAAATTCCAAATGCTTGAGAAAATAGCTAAAATCACCTATCCTTATGATTACAACCGTGCGCAACTCCTTGTCGAAACGGTTAAGGAGTATATCGACAAAATTGAAGACCACAATGGCTTGAATTTTGAACACCTCATCCTCTCAATTGAAAAAGAGGTCAAAGAGACAAAACGCTTCACCCAAAAGATTGATTTAACACTTCTTGAACTTTTTGAAAGTTGTATTCAAAACAAAGAGGATCTTGCCTTTTTTAAAAAGGTGTTGCGTTTTTTAGAACAGTTGAAGATAGGAACATAACAATGAAAACCATTCTAATTTTTCTACTCGTAGCGCTTTTGTTTATTGGTATCTTTTCTCACCCCACCGTTATCGTTTTGGCGGTAGCTCTATTGGGTGGAGTCCTCTATCATACGCTCCAAAGAGTGACATTTCTCGAAGAGCAACTCCACGCTCAAAAGAAGACAATCCAAACATTACTCAATCAACAACCCAAAGAGCAAGAACAAGTCATTAAGCCTCTACCCCAAAGAGAGCCTATCGTTGCATTCACCAAAAACGAAGAGATTATCTCCACGCTTCCTATTGAAGAGATACCAATCAAAACCAACCCCATCCCTACAAAACCCAACAGCGTGATAGATTCGCTTACGCACATTTTTATCGGAGGCAATCCGCTCGTACGCATAGGTGGGGTGTTGCTTTTTTTGGGACTCTCCTTTTTTGCAAAATATTTGATTGACCAAAGCATTATCACCCTTGAGATGCGGTTTATCTTTTTGGGTATTGTTGCTAGTGGACTCATCGTTTTGGGTTGGCGATGGAGAGACAAAGAGGGAGATTATGGGCTTATCCTTCAAGCCATTGGGGTTGCTACGCTCTATCTTGATATTTTCAGTGCCGCCAAACTCTATCATCTTATGGATTTAAAAATAGCATTTGTTTTGATGCTTGGGGTGGTACTCTTTGCAAGTTGGCTCTCTATTGCCCAAAAATCCTTGCCTTTGATACTCTTTTGTCTCACGGGTGGATTTTTGGTGCCTATTTTGACAAGCGACGGTACAGGTTCGCATATTGTGCTTTTTAGTTACTATGCGTTGCTCAATCTTGCTATTGTGATTGTAGCCTATTTCTACTCGTGGCGGATTTTAAATCTCGTAGGGTTTGTTTTTACCTTTATTATCAGTTCATGGTGGGGAGTATTACGCTACGAAGCGCAGCTTTTTGCTACGACTGAGCCTTTTTTGATTCTCTTTTTTATCTTCTATTTGAGTATCAATATCCTCTTTACTTTGCGTTTAAAGGCTTTGAATATCCAATACGTCGATACCCTTATGACCTTTGCATTGCCCTTTATTGCGTTTGCTTTTCAAGATGCGATGATAGGTGATAAGGATAATGCTATGGCACTCACCGCTTTTGTGCTTACATTAATATATGGCGTAGCGAGTTGGGGAGTCAAAAGCAAAGCTCAAGAACTCTCCTATAGCTTTTTTGCTTTGAGTATTGTTTTTTTGACTCTGGCTATTGGTTATTGGTTTGAAAACGAGATGCTTGGCATCGTTTGGGCATTGGAGGCGTTGGGTTCGATGTGGATAGCGTTGAAACACGATAGAGTACTGACACGTCTTATTGCCTCCATTGCCATGATAAGTTCGCTTTTGACAACGATTGAAAATGTAGCCAGTGGGGAGTCTCTATTGCTCTTTTCAACCTCTTTTGTCACGGCTCTATTGGTACTAGCGATACTTTTTGTCCTATTGTGGCTCTATCACTACTACGCCCAAAATCTACGCTCGTGGGAGATTTCCATGGCACCTTTTGTGGTAGGATTGGGACTCTTTGTCTATCAATTTATCGGCTTTATACATTTTGATATTACGAATAGCCAAAGGAGCATAGACTATTTTTTGATTTATACCTCGCTTGTTTCGCTTAGCTTGATGGTCGTAGCACGCAAAAGCCAATGGAACACGATGCAACGCCACCTCTCTAGCTTTTGGGTCGTAGGTGCGTTTATGCTCTTGTTTTCTGGGCGATTGTTTGATACGCATCCTTTTGATGATTGGGGTATTGTAACTATTCCTCTCTTTTTTGCCTCCTATCATCTTCTTGCTTTTTATCTTGAACACCAATGGCAAAGAGCATCTTGGTGGCAACTGCTCTCTTCACTGCTTATCGTTATCATCCTCTCTATCGAACTCCTCTATCACGCCGATAGATTGGGGCTAGAGGAGGTTTACCTACAAATCGCATGGGGCATTGTGGCTTTGGTTTGTTTTGGATTGATCTATGGCGTAGGCAATCGATGGCTTAGTTATCCTATCCTCAAACACTACAAACTCTACAATTTCTTCTTTTTGGGGCTTATGGCTATTTGGGTTTTGGTATGGTCGGGGGTTTTGTTTTTTTATACGACACCCGCTTACATTGTGCTTGTAAACCCTTTGGATGTCATTGCTATGGCTACGCTTTTGGCACTCTACACTTTCACAAAACGCAATGCTATCTATTTGGGCGTTCAAGAGCCTCTCTTTATCCTATTGGGTTTTTACGCTCTTGTTTTTATCAGTGTGGTTTTGGCAAGAACCCTGCAAAGTTTTGGAGTTGTGGAGTACGATGCAAGAATTTTGAGCCATTTGGGCTACCAGATGGGGCTTTCGATTGTGTGGAGTTTGGTAGCTTTTGGGCTTATGATACTCTCACAACGACTCCAAAATAGCGGGGTATGGATAGCCTCCATGGCTCTTATTGGCATTACCGTACTCAAACTGCTCTTTGTGGATATGGCAAACAGTGCGACGATTGAGCGTATTGTCTCGTTTGTGGGAGCGGGGGTGTTGATACTCATTATTGGATATTTTTTTAAGATGCCTCAAAAGCCAAACTAAAAGGCTATTACTTTATAGTCAATCTTCTTATCTTGGGTTTGGAGTCTCTCAATATAGGCTTTGGCTTCGTTGTCGGCTATTTCATCCGAAAGCACCAAAAGCAGTGAGGGTTGATAGTTGGCAAAGGGAGGATTGGAGTCGATAAAATCGCTCACATCGACTCTAAAAGCCTTAATGTCGTTGAGGGTTAGACGATAGGAGGCTTTTTTGCTCGAATGGATAGAGCGAACAAACAACAACTCTCTTCCTTGCTTTGCGATAATATCACCATCAAGCTCTTTGTATTGATGTTTCCACAGCGTATAGCCTAGTTTTTGATACCTCTGTTCAAGATACTCTTTAAACTCCAAAACAGGCTTAGGAGCAACAATTGGCTCAGTTTTTGGAGGTTGAGTTGTCTCCAAAGGGGGTTTGGGAGTAGTGTAGGATACCTTGAGGGGTGCTGGGTCTGCTTTCAACACTTCACCTAAGTCAAATTTATCCTCAAAGGCTTTGAGTCGGCGTTCTTTACCCTCTTGAAGCTTTTGTTTTTTGAGATTAAAAAGATAAAGGGTAATAATCCATACAAATGCTACGATAGCTAGAGTAATTGAGAGCGATTCCATCTGGCTAATCCTCCTTTTTGAGCATCTTCCAATAGGTTTCGTAGATGCTTAATGCCTCACCTACATTGATGAGCAACTCACTATTGACAAGCTCTTTTTGGGTAGGATAGATAATGCGATTGGATTGGATGGATTTGTCAAGAAGCTCAATGGCTTTGAGATTGGGAGAGGCATAACCAATATCACGAGTAATCAATTTCGCCACTTCGGGTCTTAGAAGATAATCGATAAAAAGATGAGCATTTTCAACATTTTTGGCTTTTTGGGGAATGACAAGCGAATCCATCCACACCAATACTCCCTCTTTGGGATAGATGTAGCGTATCTCTTTTTGCTCCTCTTTGGTTCCAATAATGGCATCTGGATTCATAATCATTTGACTAAGCTGATTTTCAGTATTTTTCTCTTGCGTCATAAAGCTCTCGCCATTGAAGCTCATACCAAGCTTAACGTGTTCTTGAAGATAGATTTGCGTTTGAGAACCCGAATAGAACATTTTAATATTGGGTTTAAGCTCCAAAAGTTTTTCGTAAGCAGCTTGAATCTCTTTTGGGTTGGTTGAGTTGGCACTGTAGCCCAAAAGTTTGAGTGCTACACCAAATACCTCACGCATATCGTCATTGAGCAATACGCTCCCTTTGTACTCTTTGTTCCAAAGATTGCTCCACGAGGTTATCGGTTCATTGACAAGAGCAGGATTGTAACTAATACCCGTACTTCCCCACAAATAGGGAATAGAGTAGTCGTTTTGGGGATCAAAAGGGCGAGAGAGCAATTTGGTATCAAGATTTTTGTAGTGCGTGAGTTTGGTTTTATCAATTTTTTGCAACAACCCCTCATCTATCATTTTGTGGACAAGATAGGTAGAGGGTATAATAATATCATAAGAGTGCGATAGATTGGATATTACTTTTTCATACATCTCTTCATTGGAATCATAGGTCTCATACTCTACAATAATGCCCGTCTCTTTGGTAAAATCCTTTAATATAGAGTTTGGCAGATACTCCGACCAATTGTAGATACGCAGTTCTTTTGCATTAGCCATTAGCCCTACAACAAACACCATCCACGCAACAACACTTCTCATCTCACCCCCTCTTAAACAATACTCTAATATTAACATAATTTAGATGAAATAAGATAATCGTTTAAGTGTGCTATTTAATTTATCGTTCATGCTGAGCTTGTCGAAGTATATCAAATTCAAAACCAGGGCGAACGGGTACGATATTTTTTGCTTTGTCTTGATTTTTGGGGTAGAATAGTCGTGTCTATTTTGTTCATTTAAGGTGCGAAATTTACATTTCGCACACTCCAATCTCCATGGACTCATAAGGTACACCCAATAGTTGGCATGAGCGTTTCATAATGTTTTCGATCGTAAATCCAAATCTTTCAAAGAGTTTTTCAGCAGGAGCCGAAGCACCAAAGCCCTCCATTGCCAAAATATCATCGGCGTATCGGTAGTATTCAGTTGCTGTTGCTGCTTCTATGGCTAAGACTTTGGTACGGGGATCAACGACACGCATTTGATAGGCTTCATCTTGTTCATTGAAGAGATCCAAACAAGGCACAGAGACCACATTGCTCATAATGCCCATCTTTTCAAGATGACACGCTGCTCTTAGGCTAGGCATCACTTCCGAGCCACTTGCCATAAGCGTAAGCGTAGCATTTGGACGTGCTTTGAGGAGATAACCTCCGTGTGATACATCGCCAAAATCTCGCACAGGTTTGAGCGTTTTGAGCTTTTGACGGCTCAGTACAAATCCATGAGGAGCTTTGATTTTGAGAGCAGTTTTCCACGCCTCTACGTTTTCGGTAGCGTCAGCAGGTCGCCATACATAGAAGTTTGGCAAAGCTCTAAATTGGCTTAGTTGCTCAATAGGCTCATGGGTAGGTCCATCTTCACCTACTCCAATGCTATCGTGTGTCCATACAAAGAAGTTTTGGATACCCGCAAGTGCTGCAATTCTTGCACTGGGTTTGAGGTAGTCAGAAAATACAAAAAAGGTTGCATTAAAAGGTACGATTGTGCCGTAGAGTGCCATGGCGTTGGTGATAGCAGCCATAGAGTGTTCACGAATACCAAAAAAGATATTTCGCCCCTTTGGAAAAGTTCCCATATTATCCAAAAAGCTCTTGTTTGAAGGCGAAAGATCGGCACTTCCTCCGATAAAGCAAGGCGTGGCTTGTGCAATGGCGTTGAGGATTTTGCCGTTGCTATCACGCGTGGCTACCTCTGCATCGTTTGAAAAATCGGGATACTTGACCGATGAGAAATCGGGATTGAGGAGTCGTTCGAGCATATAGTTTTGCTCTATCAGTGGGGCTTCTTTGAGCGAGTGAATCCACGCCTTTTGTGCCTCTTCGCCTTTAGTGAGAGCAACTCTAAAGTCATTGAGTACATCGACGGGAATATAGAACTTCTCGTTGGGAAAACCTGCTTTTTCTTTGGAAGATGCGATTTCATTCTCTCCCAATGGGGCACCGTGTGTATGGTGTGAGCCTTCCAAAGTAGCCGCACCTTTGCCAATAGAGGTATGAGCGATAATAAGTACGGGTTTGGTAGAGCGTTTGGCACCCGTAAGGGCGGTATCGATTTGATCAAAATTGTGACCATCGATATCAAGTACCTCCCAACCTTGTGCTTCAAAACGTGCTTGTACATTTTCGCTCCACGCTAGGCTTGTATCGCCCTCGATAGTAATACGGTTGCTATCGTAAATGAGGATAAGATTATTGAGTCCCAAATGCCCTGCCAAAGCACACGCTTCGTAGCTAATACCCTCTTGCAAATCCCCATCGCCGCAAAGACAATAGACCTTGTGATTGACAAGTTCGCACGTTTGTGAATTGACTTGATGCGCGGTATAGTGAGCTGCCATTGCAAAACCTACGGCGTTGGCTACCCCTTGTCCAAGAGGTCCTGTAGTAATCTCTACACCATCGGTATGCCCGTATTCTGGGTGTCCAGGAGTGCGAGAGTCGAGTTGTCGAAAGGCTTTGAGGTCGCTCATATTCACATCGTATCCCCAAAGGTGCAAAAGCGAATAGATAAGCCCCGTAGCGTGTCCACCCGAGAAGACCAATCTATCACGATTAATCCATTTGGGATCTTTAGGATTGTGTACCAAATGCTCACTTAGTACCGTAGCAACATCGGCCAAACCCATAGGCGCACCTGGATGACCCGAAGCGGCTTTTTCGATCATATCAGCAGCCAAAAACCGAATAGTATCTGCCTTTTTTTGTCTCAAAATATTCATAATCTACCTTTAAAATCTGTCATTAAAATGCCATAAAAATGTGTGCCATTATAGCAGATTACTATTAAAGCTTATTTCAAAACATCAAGTAGTTTTTAGCTCTATTTGTGAAATATAGAGATGCAATGGCATTTTGGAGGTGGTATTGTAGTCGCACCTATTGGATTGGATAGTAATGAGAACCAAATCTTGGTTTTTGGTGGGACTAAAAGTCCCACTTCTAAAAAGTAAGGGATAAAAAGGGTAGAGCAGGGGAGTTATCGAAATTTTTTAAGCGTTTCGCTTACCATAAAAGCCAGTTCCAAAGCTTGGTCGGCGTTGAGGCGTGGGTCGCATTGGGTGTGGTATCGGCTACCCAAATCATCTTGGGTAATGGGTGAGCTTTGGCTACCTGTACACTCCGTAACGTTATCGCCTGTCATCTCTAGGTGGATTCCTCCCGCTATTGTGCCTTCGCTTTGGTGAATGCTAAAAAATTGCTCCACTTCGCTTAGAATGTTTTTAAAATCTCTTGTTTTGTATCCCGAAGAGGTCTTTTCCACATTCCCGTGCATAGGATCGCAACTCCATACGACATTTTTGCCCTCGGCTTTGACTTTTTTGAGGAGTTTGGGGAAGTACTCTTGTACTTTATTGACTCCCATACGCACGATAAGATTGAGTCGTCCTTCGATATTGTTAGGATTGAGTGCCTCAATAAGCTTTATTAGCTCATCTTCACCCATAGAGGGTCCCACTTTGCACCCGATAGGATTTTTGATACCCTTGAAAAACTCTATATGTGCCTCGTTAAGGTCTCGTGTACGATCTCCAATCCAAAGCATATGTGCCGAACAGTCGTACCAATCTCCCGTAATACTATCTCTTCTTGTAAGTGCCTCTTCATAATTTAATAAAAGTGCCTCATGCGAAGTATAGAGTACGGTTTGGGTGAGTTGTGGAGTATTGGAGCTATCGACTCCACACGCTTTCATAAATCGCATCGCACTATCAATCTTGTCGCTAAGTTGCTCATACTTTTTGCCCAATGGATTGTCTTTGATAAACTCCAAATTCCATCGATGCACTTCGTTGAGATCTGCCAATCCACCCCTTGCAAAGGCTCTTATGAGGTTAAGCGTTGCGGCTGATTGATTGTAGGCTCGTAAGAGTTTTTTGGGATTGGGAGTTCTTGCTTCGGGTGTAAAATCAATATCATTAATAATATCCCCTCGGTAGCTTGGTAGCTCTACTCCATCAATCATCTCAAAATCACTGCTTCGTGGTTTGGCAAATTGTCCTGCAATACGTCCTACCTTAACAACAGGCTTGGAGGCAGAAAAGGTGAGTACCGCAGACATTTGCAAAATAAGCTTGAAGAGATTTTGAATGCTTTTGCCATTAAAAGAGCTAAAACTCTCGGCACAATCACCTCCTTGAAGCAAAAAAGCCTCTCCTCGCCCTACTTTGGCAAGATCTTTTTGAAGATTGCGTGCCTCTCCTGCAAAAATAAGAGGAGGATAGGATGTTAGCTCATCTTCAACTTTTTTTAATAAATCTTTATCGTCGTAGTGAGGTTGTTGTTTGATGGGAAAATCTCTCCAACTGCTAGGTGTCCAACTCATCGTATATCCTTCAAATGGTTTTGTGTTATCATAAAGTATCTCTAATTTTAAATCCTGCATTTTATCCAAAATAAGCTAAATATAAGAAATGTGCAACAGATTTATAATAAAATTTTTGAATTTCAAGAAAAAATGAAGCATATTTGAGCTAACTCGGAGAGCTTTTGTGTGCATTAATCCTATTTTTGCTTCCTGACTCTATTTATAAAATATGCAGATGCAATGGCATTTCGGAAGTGGGACTTTAGTCCCACAAAATGTTTGATTGTTTTGTTTTTGTGACACTAAAGTGTTATCTCCGTTGTTTTCACCAGTGCCAAACCTACGAAAATTGGCTATAATATTCCATCTATCAAATAGTTGTTTAAAGAGATTGAGAAGTTTCACGACTTGGTACTTTTTTGAGCATTTCGAGTAGATGCTCACTGCTTCCTTCATCGCTTCGCTCTTGCAGATAGTCGTAGGTTTTGAGTGCGGAGAGCTTCTCGGCGATAGCAGTTGTAATGAGTTGATTCATCGAGATATTTTCGTGTTTGGCAAACTCTTTGAGGCTCATACCAAGAGAATCGGGCAGTCGCAGAGCTACATTCATGATAATACTCCTTTATCAAATAGTTGGGCTGGGGTTAGGATTTCGATACCAAAATATCGCTCCACTCCCTCAAAATCTTGTGTGCTAAAGGTAATAATGGCATTGGCTCCGCCATTTACCGCTGTCTCTAATACCTTATCATCAAAGCTATCTCGCAAAAAAGGTCTCCATAGAAAATGAAGCCTCACTTTGTGCGAAATATGCACAATATCAGAGATAATCAGGCGAATATCCTCTTGTGTAAAATAGTCATATTTTGTTCTATTTTGAGGTCTTAACAACACCTCTTCAAACTCCAATGCCAATGGGACTGAAATACAATTATACTTAATCCCCTCTTTTGCTTTTAGAGCAAGATACTCTATAAGCCAAAACGATTTGCCTCTGTTTGAAAAGAGAGCAGAGAGTAAGATATTGGTATCAACGACTATTTTATACATTTGTATATTGTATATGATATACAGTTAAAATAAAATAAAAAATCTGCAATTCACAACCATTTTACAATCCCCAATTTGCTTTAGCCCTTTGGTAGTACCAAACGAAAGTTTTGCTATAATATCCCAATCACCGATACAACCATCCTAAAAAATTTGAACCAAAGTTTATATTTTTTAGGTTATAATAAATCAATTGTTATAAGGAGGGATTGAATGCACAAAGTGACGCTAGAGATTAATAACTCTATCTATGACTATGTAATGTTTTTTCTTAAAAGTATGCCAAAGGATTTGCTCAAAATCAAACACCCTAAAAAGCACACGGATTTTGCCAAATCTAAAAAGAGCTTACCATTAGCCTTTTTGCATCCTATTGAAATAGAGAGCTATCAAGATATTGCTTCAAGAGATGAGCTTTATGAGCGATAAGAGGGTCTTTATCGATACCAATATCTTCATCTACGCTCTCACACAGCCCAAAGATAAACACGAACTCTTCAAACACGACAAATCCATAGAACTTTTAAAAAATATTCTCCATGATGATAAAACAATCATTGTATCCCTGCAAGTTCTTAATGAACTTCATATTAATATGCTCAAAAAATTTAAAATTGCCGATGAGATAGTACTTAATACAATCAAAGAAACTCTTCTTGATATTGCCAAAGTAGTTGGCTTAGAGTACTCAACCTATCATTTTGCTTTTGATATGAGACAAAAATATAATCTATCCTATTGGGACTCTTTAGTCATAGCATCTGCCTTAGAACATCATTGCACAACACTCTACTCCGAAGATATGCAACACAATCAGATTATTGAAAAACAATTGAAAATTGTCAATCCTTTGAAATAAACACTTAATTTAGCATTATCCGCCCTTGCCAACACCCCATTCTCTAAAATCTCCAATTTGCTTTAGCCCTTTGGTAGTACCAAACGAAAGTTTTGCTATAATATCCCATCTATTATTCAAAAGTGATTAAAGAGATTGAAAAACAGATGGGTATAAAATTATGCTATAATGCCTATCAAAAGGAGGAAAAATGCAAACAGTTTTCTATTCTAATGCTCGTAATAATTTGCGTGAAATTATCGATCGTGTTTGTGATGATTTTGATGAGTACACCATTACCACAAAAGATAATAAATCAGCAGTGATACTCTCTTATGATGAATACAATGCTATGCAAGAGACAATCTATCTACTCTCCTCTAAAAATAATAGAGATAGACTTAATGAAGCAGTTGAACAAATTGAGAGTTTAAACTTTAGTAAAAAAGAGATTAATATATGATTGTTGGCTTTGCAGATAGAGGTTGGGAGGATTATGCACATTGGCAATCCAATGATAAAAAAATTCTCAAACGCATCAATCTACTACTAGCAGATATAAAACGCAATCCTGATGATGAGCAAGGTATTGGCAAACCTGAACGCCTAAAAGGTAATTATCAAGGCTATTTATCTAGGCGTATCACTTCGGAACATCGACTTGTTTACAAAATAATTGATGATTTGATTGTCGTAGCACAATGTCGTTATCATTATTAAAGCGTATCAAGCATCTATCTAAAAACACCCTTATCTAAAATCCCCAATTTGTTTTAGCCCTTTGGCAGTGCCAAATAACAAAATTCATTTCAATCTTTACCACTTGTAGGTACGACCATGTCGCACAAAAAGCGTGTGACACGGTCACACCTACAAATCACAACCATTTTTTAATCCAAACTTAACACTTAACCCTTAGCACTTAACACTAAATTCGCTATAATATCCCATCATTCACAAAGGATAGGGTTTGAGAAAAGAAGAATATAATCAAGAGGCACAAAGAGCCATCACCATTATCGAAAAAAAACACAAAATAGACTGGAACAACCCCCAAGACCTCACCAATCTAACCACTTTGAATTTAAGCCACAACAAAATCACCGACATCTCTTTCCTAAAAGACCTCACCAATCTAACCACTTTGAATTTAAGCAACAACCAAATCACCAACTACTCTTTCCTAAAATACCTCACCAATCTAACCACTTTGTATTTATACAACAACAAAATCACCGACATCTCTTTCTTAAAAGACCTCACCAAACTAACCAAGTTGGATTTAAGCTACAACCAAATCACCGACATCTCTTTCTTAAAAAACTTCACCAATCTAACCGATTTGAATTTAAGCAACAACCAAATAAAAATTTTTCCCAAAGAATTACTTAAACTAAATTTAACTATAAAACTAGAATATGATGGTAAAGGCGGAATAATACTCGAAGACAACCCCATCGAAGAGCCACCTTTGGAGATAATGGCACAGGGGAATGAGGCAATCAAACGATACTTTGAGGATTTGGAGCTACAAGGTAGAGGCTATTTAAATGAAGCCAAACTTATCATCGTAGGAGAACCCAAAGCGGGTAAAAGTACGCTTATGGAGTGTTTGCTTGATGATACTTACAGACTCAATCCAAACAATGAAAGTACTTTGGGTATAGTAGTCAAAGATTGGAAATTTGCTCATCCTCAAGAAGCCAATAGAGAACTCACCGCCAATATTTGGGATTTTGGAGGACAAGAGATTCAATATATGGGGCATCAATTTTTCCTCTCATCTGATAGTGTTTATCTGCTTGTCCTTACCAACGATAGAGGCGAAGATAACAAAATCGACTATTGGTTCAAGATTATCAATCTACTAGGTGAAAACAAAGGTAAATATAGCCCCGTCATCGTCATCAAAAACAAAGATAGCACCAAAGATAATTTTCATTTTAATTTCGATGAAATATACTATAAAAGATTCGTAACCACTCACCCCATCACCTAAGCCAAAATTAAAGTAAAAAACCTCTAA
>DYMA01000201.1 GCA_020721815.1 Sulfurovum sp.
AAAAGAGTATGTTGATTTTGCTTCTGGGATTGCTGTAAACTCCATCGGACATGCACACCCCAAACTTATCGAAGCTATCACCAAGCAAGTCCAAAAGATTATCCACATCTCCAATCTTCAGCTCATCGAACCCCAAGCCAAATTGGCTCAAAAGATAGTAGAGCTTAGCGGATACGATATGCGGGTATTTTTTGCCAATTCAGGAGCTGAAGCCAATGAGGGGGCGATTAAGATAGCTAGAAAATACGGGCAAACCCACTTTGACAACAAACGCTACAAGGTTATCACTCTCGAACACTCCTTTCATGGACGCACCATCACCACCGTCAAAGCTACAGGACAAGAGAGCTTTCATAGCCAAAACTTCGCACCCTATCCCGAGGGCTTTAGCTACCACAATGGCATTGCAAAGGTTTACGATGCTATTGACGATGAAACCGTAGCGGTCATGATAGAACTCGTCCAAGGTGAGGGCGGTGTAGAGCCACTTGATAAAAAAGAGGTGCAAGAGTTGGCAACATTTCTCAAAGAAAAAGGGATTTTACTCATTGTCGATGAAGTACAAACGGGGGTCTATCGCACGGGTGAGTTTTTGGCTTCCAATCTCTACGAAATTGAGCCTGATATTATCACACTTGCCAAAGGCTTAGGGGGTGGAGTGCCTATTGGAGCGGTTATGACAACCCACAAAGATATTTTTAGTGCGGGTGACCACGGCAGTACTTTTGGAGGCAATTATCTCTCTACAAGTGCAGGTTTAGCGGTGTGCGAGGTACTTCAAGAGCATTACGAGAGCGGTTGTCTCAATGAAACACTTATCTATTTTGAAGAACAACTCAAAAGCGTTGCTAGTGAGTACGATATTTTTATCCAAGATGTAGGATTGGGGCTTATGCGAGGATTGCGTGTACCTAGTAGCGAAATTTTAAGCACTATTATCAAAAACTCCATGCAAGAGGGACTTATCGTACTCAAAGCAGGACGCAATACCCTACGATTTTTGCCTAGCCTTACTATCACCAAAGCACAAATTGATGAGGGCTTTAGACGCTTTAGAAAAGCACTTCAAGGAGTAGCGTAAAGATCACAAAAAACTCCCCAAATCTCTTGCTTCATCCCAAAAAATTGGTTATAATTGCTTTTAGCTCAATAGGATTTATTGAGTCAAAAGCAACATGGGATAGACCCATCAACCCTTTCACACTAAGGAGTTTAGTGATGTCTTACGATTATCTTATTTTCATCGGTCGCTTTGAGCCTTTTCACAACGGACACGAAGAGGTGGTAAACAAAGCACTTGCATTATCACACAAAGTTATTATTTTGGTCGGTTCAGCCTATCAGCCTCGCACCTTGCGTAATCCATGGGACTATAGCGAACGAGAAGCGATGATACGTCTATGCTTTAGCTCAGAAGCCAACAAACGCATCTTGATTTTTCCGCTTATGGACTATACCTACAATGAGCCATTGTGGATACGTTCCGTTCAACAGCTTGTGGGGGGCGTGGTGCATAACAATATCGCCTCACATGCCAAAATCGGCTTAATCGGTCGCTACAAAGATAGCTCATCCTACTATCTCTCACAATTTCCCCAATGGGGGCGTGTGGATGTAGAAAACTACAAAAACCTCTGTGCTACCGATATTCGACTCGCCTATTTTACCCAAGGTACACTAAGCGATGTCCATCCCCATATCGCTAGAGAGCTTGAAAAGTTCAAGCACACTCCCCACTACGAACAAGTAGCTCTTGAGCAACGCTTTATCAATAACTACAAAAAGGGGTGGGAAAATGCCCCCTACGCTCCCACCTTTGTAACCGTCGATGCCGTAGTGATTCAAGCGGGGCATATTTTGCTCATCCATCGCAAAGCCCAGCCAGGCAAAGGATTGATGGCACTACCAGGGGGATTTGTCAATCAACACGAGAAGCTCAAAGATGCCCTATTGAGAGAGCTACGAGAGGAGACCCGTATCAAAGTCCCCACTCCCGTACTAACAGGAAGCATTACCAAGCAAGAGGTTTTTGACGACCCCTACCGCTCTTCAAGAGGACGTACGATTACCCACGCCTATTTGCTAGAGCTTCAAGGCGATAGTTTGCCCAAAGTCAAAGGGGGCGATGATGCCTCCCACGCCTTTTGGGTACCTTTTGGAGAGATTAAGCCAGAACAGATGTTTGAGGATCACTTTCATATTATTCAGGCGATGGTTGGGTAGCTATGGAAGGAATTATAGAGCTTATATTTCACTCTATCGTAGAGATAGGACGATTTTTAGCTCGTATTTTTGTATGGATATTTGTTGAGTTTCTTTACGGTATAGTATTTCATTTTACGGGATATGTACTTTCTAAAATTTTTACATTGGGACGTTTTCCAAGAGGTTTTAAAGAAGTTATAGATTATGAAGGTTTACTTGAAATTATAGGTCTTATTTTTTGGATTATAGTGATTTTTTATATTTTATGAATTGAGGTGTTTAGTCAATAAACCAACCCTAAAATAGAGTCGATAGACGACGCTATGTTAATGAATAGAAGGATTTTCTATTATGCAAACGACACACATTCGCCCCGCTTATGGGGTAGGATTCTATTTGGCTAAGGTAATTTTTGAAGATTTGGTATTTTGGATAGGATACTGTGCTTTGAAGATTGTGAGCTTTGGAAGATTTCCAAAAGCAAAAAAACAAGCCCAACGATTCGATAGCGTTATCTTTTTGGTAGCGTTTATGGTGATTGTTGGATTGTATTTTGTGGTTTTTATTGCGTAGGGTTTTTGAAGCAACCCAAAAACAGAGCCGATAGACGGCTCTTATAGACATTAGAAGGATTTTCTATGAAAAACATTATCTTAAACACAGACAGCTACAAAGCGAGTCATTTTTTGCAATACCCACCCCAAAGTGAGTTTGTCTCCTCCTATATCGAAGCACGAAGCGCACAAATGAACCATCTGCTCTTCTTTGGACTTCAAGCCTTTATCAAAGAGTATCTGCTTACACCATTGACACAAAACGATATAGATGAGGCACAAGCCATTATCACCGCCCACGGTTTGCCCTTTTATCGTGAGGGTTGGGAGTATATTTTGGATAGATACAACGGCTTTTTGCCGCTTGAAATTTTGGCTTTGGAAGAGGGGAAAATAGTACCGCTCCAAACACCATTGATACAACGAATCTTCCCAAATTAAAGATAGCTTAAAGCACTTAAAGCCCCCAGT
>DYMA01000202.1 GCA_020721815.1 Sulfurovum sp.
GATAGAGTCCCGCCGCCGCCATTACGCCATAGAGCAACGCATCGAAAAAATTGGGCTGAATAAGTGCCACCCCAAAAGCAAAGAAGTTGATACTATCGGGTACTGCCATGTATTTAAAATCAATCATCGTCAAAGCCAATAGAGCCGTAAAGACCATCGAGGTTGTAAAAGCAAATACCGTAAGCCCCATTTTCCAAAACACAAGCACAAAAATCAAACCCGTCACAAACTCAATAATAGGATATTGCACCGAAATGGGCGATTGGCAAAAGTGGCATTTTCCACGTAAAAAGAGCCATGAAACGATAGGAATATTGTGCCACCATTTAAGTGGAGTAAGGCAACTTTGGCATTTGGAAGAGGGGAATACAATACTCTCACCCTTGGGGATACGATAAATCACCACATTGAGAAACGAACCGATACAAATACCTATAATAAAAACTAAAATCAACTCCATCTAAACTCCTCCAAAGCGTCGTTCTCGATCTTCAAAATTATCTATAATATCGCTCAACTCTTGGGGTGAAAAGTCGGGCCATAATGTCGATGTAAAGTATAGCTCACTATAGCTTAATTGCCAAAGCAGATAGTTGCTAATTCGCAGCTCTCCACTGGTGCGAATCAGCAAATCTATATCGGTGTAGGGCGTTTGAAGATACGCACCAATACTCTCTTCGCTAATCTCTTGATTATCTTTCAAGGCTCGATTAACAGCCCTCACAATCTCAGCCCGTGAGCCGTAATTAAGGGCTAGTATTTGAGTGAGTTTACTATTATCTTTGGTTGCCTCTTGGGTATCTCCAATACGCTTTTGAAGTTTGCTTGAAAAATGTGAGAGTTCCCCGATGGCTTGAAAACGTACCCCATTTTTTTGATAGCTCTCCAGTTCATTTTTAAGCCACTTATCAAGCAACCCCATCAAAAACTCCACTTCAAGCTTAGGACGTTTCCAGTTTTCGGTACTAAAGGCATAAAGCGTAAGCGTCTCAATAGTAGCATGATTGGCACAATAGGTAGTAATCTCTCTTACCACCTCCGCCCCCTTCTCATGCCCCTTGACCCGTTTTTGCCCTCGCTCTTTCGCCCAACGACCGTTACCGTCCATGATGATGGCGAGGTGTTTTAGGGTGTTTTTATTCATTTATCTTTTGCTCCTGTAGGGTGGGTGTAACCCACCGATTATTTAATTGTCTCATGTTAATCCTAACTCTATAGATATATCTTGTTTTAATTTACTAAAAGGCTCTTTAGATAGATCCGCATCCTTTTCAATCAACTTAAAAATATCCTTTTTGATTTGCTGATAAGGTATTCCCGTCAAATCCTGAAGCTCTTTGAGTCTGCTTTCGGGATAGAGCTGAGCATTTCGCATCATCTCAAAAACAATATCTTTATGAGCCTTGTAACGATCATTAAGTTTAAAGATTTCGATGTATTTTTCATACTTATTAGTGTAATTTTCTTTGAGGGGTATCTCTATATCTTCTTTATTTTCAATATGCAAATTTTGGCAACTATCACTAAGGAGGAGTTTGAATTTTACTTTTTGGTCAAAATCAAAACTTGGATGATTGGGAGCTAAACAGGGTTCATTTTCAAACTTTTCTTCTCGTATTGAACTATCGTATTTAAAACAATCTTTTGCTCCTTTTACTGTCCCTGAGTTACAAGTAGTACAAGAAGGTATCAAATTATAAAAAGAGAGAGCTAAATAAGGGTATTTACTTTTATCATAAAAATGGTCAAGCTGAAAAGTGGAGGAGTAAGTCTTTTTGTCTTTTTGAAAGTTTGTAATAAACGCTTTATTACAATAAAAGCAAGTTTTAAAGTCAAAATTATCTGTAAAAAATTTTGTTATCTTTTGTTGAAATTTATCATAATTAAAAAAATATTTTACTATATCTAAAGTCTTGTGGTTATTATGATTTTTGATTATTTGCAAAATGTCATTTTCTTTTAGAGTTAAAATATCTTCAAGTTCTTTATCTTTATAAACAATATGAAACCCTTCAATTTCTTGTTTTTTATATGTGTCAAAAACTGTTTGTAAAGAGACTTTAGTTTTTTTTTCAAATATATTTTTTTTGTTGTCATTTTGAAATGGATTTCGTAAATTACCTTTTTTATCAAAAATTTCAAAATTACTAGAAAAAAGCTGTTTAAATTCTTCTTCAAAATCAAAATCTTTCTCTTTTAGATAGGAAGCATAATCTAGTTTAATCATGGCATTGTCCCGTAGGTTTGGCACTGCCAAACGTCAAATAGAGTTGGATTGGATATAAAAGTTTTAAAATCATAAAGGTGCATAGGTTAAAACTAGAGTCGCTTAAATCCCTAATTTGCCTTAGACGTTTGGCAGTGCCAAACCTACTCAAAATCAATATTTGCATCAAAATCTCCCCAATCTTTATCATAGACTCCACTTTGCACAAATTTATCAAAGGATGAATACTCCCAATCTTTGGCTTTCTCAACCAAACGATGTTTGACGGGATTGTAATGGAGATAGTCCAAACGTATTTTATAATCTTTCTCATCCCGCACAGTATGTTCATAGAATCGTTTTTGCCAAATGGGTTTGTAGTTTTGTTGCTTTCGGCTTTGTGATTGTAGTAGATGATTATAATATCTTGGGTCGCAGTGAGAAGAGAAAGTTTTTTTAATCACTCCTAATACTTTTGGGTAATCTTGTACATTTTCAAAATGCATAATCGTATGCAGGTGGTCAGGTAAGATGACAATGGCATCAATATCAAAAACAAAGTGAGTTTTTGCATATTTAAACGCTTCTCTTAAAAGCTCAATATTTTCAATCAAAATAGGATTACGCTGATAAGTGACAATTGTAAAAAAATAATAATGACCCTCAATAAATAGTCGCCTATATCGCATGAAATACTCCCGTAGGTTTGGCACTGCCAAACGTCAAATAGAGTTGGATTGGATATAAAAGTTTTAAAATCATAAAGGTGCATAGGTTAAAACTAGAGTCGTTTAAATCCCTAATTTGCCTTAGACGTTTGGCAGTGCCAAACCTACGGAAGCTATGCATCTTTTAAACCTTCTAAATACTCTTGTTCTTTTTTGAGTGCTTCTATGCGTCTATCAATTAAATCATTTTGATTGGACAATAAAAGCTCCAACTCATCCAAATAATTACCAATGATAGTCTTTAAAAAAGGTTCACCGATGATGGAGTGGATGTGTTGAAACTCTTTT
>DYMA01000203.1 GCA_020721815.1 Sulfurovum sp.
AAAAAAGTGCTTCGACAAGCTCAGCACGAACGGTTTTACGGTATCCGTTCACCCTAAGCTCTGAGCTTGTCGAAGAGTCGAAGGGTTTATTATTTCACACTCTTAGGAGTGGTGGAATGAGGAGAAGTAACTTTTGATTTAACAACTGTAGCGATTGTGTGCTACCTCTTGAATGATCTCCAATATTTGAGGCTTTGAACGCATCAGTTTATTAAAATCATAGGTGGTAAGTTCGAGCATCTCGCAACGTTTTTTGGCGATAACCGTTGCGGTACGTTTGCCATCTTTGAGCAAAGCAATCTCCCCAAAAAAATCACCCGCTTTGAGTGTAATGCGCAAACCATCCGACTCCCTCACCACCTCCACTTCACCATCAAGAATAAAATACATTCCATCAGCACCGTCTCCCTCTTTGATAATCACCTCATTGTGACCAAAGCGTTTGAGGAAGAGCAAACGGGCAATATCAGAGATACTCCCTTTGTCCAAATGGGCAAAAATAGGGACTTTGGCGACCAAATTCCAGCTGGTGATGTAGCGAATACGCGCAAGTTCTTGAGCAAATCCATTGACCAATATACCCGTTGGCAAGGCAAACATCCCAAGCCCTACAATAGAAGCCAAAGAACCCAAAAACTTCCCCAATACCGTAATGGGTATCACGTCTCCATAACCCACGGTTGCTAATGTGATAATCGCCCACCACATCGCTTGAAGTATATTGCCAAATCCATCGGGATTAACATTGCGTTCTACAAAATAGAGCAAAGTTGAGATAACCAAAGTAAGCAACAGCATCAAATAGAGCGAGGCCAAAATCGATTTGCGTTCATTGATAATAACATCTTTAAAAATTCTCAAAGCATCTGAAAAACGTGCAATCTTCAAAAAAGTGGTTATTCCAAATGCCGTTTTGACATCATCAACCCACACATTACCATCAAACAAGAGCAAAACAAGCGGAAATGCGGCAATAAAATCTACAATACCGCTCCAAGACCTAAGATAGACTGTGACTATTTTTTGACGATAAGCATCTTCCAAATGGAGTACAAAATCGATTGCCAAAAGAGTAAAAAGGAGTGTTTGAAGCATCAAACTGTAGGCGTGAAGCTCTTTACCCAGTTGGGTTGATTCGCATACAATAAGCGTCGTGGCCATAATGGTGGTTGTGACGATAACATAGGGGTACAATTGAAAATTTTTTTGAAAATTTTGCAATACTTTAGTCATGAATAGTATTTTATCATAAAAAATTCTATTTGTATTCACGAAATAATGATATTGCTTTAAACAAATTTATCCAAGATGCGTGGAAAGAAGAAATGTTTTTAAATCATTCAAAATAGGACTTTCAAAATCCCAAATATCTTTTTTATTTTCTTCTAAACATTTTTTCCAAGCTTCCAAACAATCAGCATAAATAGATTCTTCTGACTTTATGGCTTTTAATAGAGTTTCAAGTTCTCCATTTCCTTTTACATTCATAATATAGCAACCAATTTCTATATCTAACTTTTCAACTTTAACAAATTCATTGATTTTTGTAATTTCAAAATCCGTTGGAAAATTTTCCAATGCTCTGATACATTTATTAATTAACTGACCTTACGCACTTAAAAAATTACCCCATTGCAATGCATCATTGCGAACGCAAGTAATCTAAGATTTATTTCTACTTTTTTAGTAGGTTCGGCTTTAGCCGAACAAATTAGAGGCTATCAGGTGTCTCAAACTCGGCTAAAGCCGAGGCTACGGATTCAAAGTCGTTGCTTGTAGCACAATTTAAAATAGATTGCTTCGTGCCTCGCAATGACTCGCTCAAAGATGGTACGTTGGGCAAAGTGCGCAACATCAGTTACTATTTTTCTTGCATCCTCTTTGATAACTTCAATAATCTTTTTTAATTTTTTTATAAATCCCATCTAAATACCCACTACAAATCTTGCTCAATCATCCGTGCAAAAGTATCAAAATAGATTGCTTGTAATTGCGTTAATGGCATCTCAATGTCGTTGAGTTTGAGTCTATCACCGCCAATAGTGCCAAGTGTAACAATCTCCAATCCCAACGCCTTTGCCATAGCAATAACCGCCTCTTTGTTTGCGGATGTGACTTCCACAATGGCTCTGCTTTGTGATTCATCGAAGATATATCGACTATCATTAAATTCAACTACAATATCCACGCCTTTGTTGCTTGTTGTGCAAAGCACCTATCATTCCAGCCGTTTCGCCAAAGTTGGCTTTGATGTAGAGTGAGACATTAGCACTTGTGCTACGCAACCTCTTTTTAGTAAACCTAGTTGCTTCTACAGCTATCGCTACGGCTTCGTAACGAGGGAAAGTTTTAATCTCAAATTATTTTGCTTCTTGACTACTATACAAAAACTTCTCAATTTTCTCAACCTCCATTTTTCTTCGATTCTCAGCGTCTTTAACCTCCCATGAAGGTTGTTGCAATAAATCTTTTACACTCTTAAAATTACTCTTTGTATAGCTATTCTTTTTTTCTTCAAATGGTTTATTGCTAATTGAGCGATTGATATTTCGTTCTAAAATGACTAAATTTCCAATAGCATTAAGTTCACTTCCCCACTCTTGTATTATTCTAGCTCTTTCATCTACATTCTCATCATTACGAGCTTGGATATGTTCAATATCAATATCACTATCAAAGACAAACTTTTCAATATCTTTTAAAGGTCTATTATTTTCTTTTTCATCAAGTGCTGCACTCATGCGTACGACGATATTTTTAATTTTTGTATTCCAAAAAACATTCCCATTAAGGATATTTAAAATAGTATCTTTATGCACTTTATACTTATTATCAAGTTCTGTCCAAACTTCGTCAATAGACTTAGTTGGATTGACTAATTGAGTGGCGATATATCTTGTAAATTTATGTATTTCATTAACTTGTTTTTGATAAATAAGTGAATAGGCAACATAGACTCTACTAAGCTTTTGAAACAGTTGATAATAGTTATTTTTAGAATCAGGGTTATCAATAAGGTAGATAAAAGGCATCGTCCAATAGCCACTGTAGCGACTCCACCATAAAAGTCTTAGTGAAAGCATGGAATCAAAACTATCAAAGTCACCTTTTTCTTCGTAATGTTTTAATTCCCAATCAAAACGAATATCAATAATTGTCCAGTTTCACAACGTTATGGTTACCTAGCATTCTAAACACAAGCGATA
>DYMA01000204.1 GCA_020721815.1 Sulfurovum sp.
AGCAGTTATTTCACACTCTCAGGAGCTTCGTAGGGAGAAAAGTAGTTTCTTTGATGTTTACTTTTACGCCCCTGTACTCTTTTTCTCCAGCGTTTGTAGGAGCTTTTTTGGATGAGGCGACGCATAAGATTTTTGAGTTGGTTTTCTGTGATACCAAATTGTCGTTTGATTTCATCAAAGGGTATTTCATCTTTCCATGCCATTTCGATGAGGCGATGGGGGTCGTCTTCGTGATGGGCGGTTACTCTTTTTTTTTGAGCCAAATGCGACGGTAGCTTTCAGAGGAGAGTTTGACAAGTTCTAGTTCTTCTAAAAACGCATACAGCTTTTGCCATCTTGTGGGCGAGGCTTCGATGGAGGTCTCAAAACGAGGAAGGGTATCGATGATAATCTTATCCATCAAATCATCAGGCGTTTGCCCCGTGTAGTCGTAGTAGATTTGCTGTGCCATGGTGGGGTCTTTTTGCAAAAAGTTTACCATTTTGGCGGTTGTTTCGACAAAGGCGGCAATGGCTTCTTGTTTGGTGTGCATGACTTCTTGCGTGGTCATAATCTCCAGTGCGGAGAAGTTGGGATAGGGCGAAACCTCTTGAGAGATAAAAAGATGCTCAAAGTTTTTGTGTTGAGCTTCAATGACTTCAAAGTTGTAAAAACAGAGCCACGCTCCATCAAAATCGCCCTCTTGCATATTTTTGATATGGTAAAAATCGGTCTGCACAAACTCTACATTGGCTTTATCAAGTGCAAATCCCTCTTGGTTGGCGTAGCGTTTGAGGATTTCAAATCCTATCTTGTTGGTCACCTCATTAGCAGCGGGTGTGGTGATACGAATGGGTTGATTGGTGTGCAGTTTTGGGATGCTTGAAGCACACATCATCACACCCCCTTGGGTCTCAAAAAAGCACCCCAGTGATCGCAAACTCTCAAAGTGGTGTTCAAAAAGATGCAAAGGTTCGTTGATGTGTATATCAATATTGCCCTCTTTGAGATCCTCAAATCCATCGTAATGCTCTTTGGGTTCGATAAGTTCTACCTTAATTCCTGCTTTTTCATAAGCACCGCTTACAATCCCCGCCATAAAGGGAAGATGGTCGGGATTGATAAACCACTCCAATGCAATACGCAGTCTCATTTGCTCTCCTTGATATAAGTTGGTGTACAATTGGGCTTGTTTTTGGATTTCATTGTTCCAAATATCGCTAATAACGGCTACCATATCGGGTTTGTAGTGGGCTACAAGGTCTGGAGCGTTATCGCTAGTGATGCCTCCAATGACGCAAATTGGTACATTGAGCAAGGATTTGGCGTGTCTCAAGAGTGCCAAATCGATAATATCGGCATGGGGTTTAGTAGGCGAAGCAAACACCGAACCAAAAGCGACATAATCCGCCCTCATTGCCTCCATCTCTTGGGCTAAGTTTACATCTCCGTAGCACGATACCCCCAAAATGCCTTTGAAGTTTTGGCGTATCTGTGCGAAGCGGTGGTGATCACTCTTGCCAATATGCAATCCGCTGCACTCTAGTGCTATAGCCAACTCCACCCTATCGTTGAGTACAAAAAGTGCATCGTAAGCATGGCAAAGCTCTTGGAGTGCTTTGATTGTCTCTACTATCTCCTCATCGTTGCTGTGCTTGTCTCTTAGCTGCACTATCTTAGCACCCCCTTTTAAAGCCAATTCAACGCTTTGGAATAGGCTCTCCTTGGGTGTCAGTGTGTCGTCGGTAATAACATAAAGCCCTCTTAGGCTCTCTTTCGTGCGCATATTTCGCCTCCTTTTTTGTGAAAAATGGGACCCTTCCCTGCTCCGATTTGGGGAGCGTTGTTGATAGCTACATAGACAAACTTTTTGGCGATAGCTACACTCTCTTCCAAACTTTTACCCAGTGCTAGATTAGCGGCAATAGCACTGGAAAAACTGCATCCCGTGCCGTGGGTGTTAGTGTTTTTCTCAATATAAGGGGTATCAAATACCTTTTTGTCACGATGGGTAAACATCGTATCAACGGAGCGGTAGTGGTTTCTCATCTGCATCTTATGGTTTTTGATAACGACCGAACAAGGAAGCTCAAAAATCGCTTCAAGCGAGGGAGTATGGGCAAATTGATACCCAAAAAGCACTTGGGCTTCATAGATATTGGGGGTGATAAGCGTGACATATTCAAAGAGCGATTTCATGTTTTCGATAGCATCATCGCTTAGAAGCTTAGAGCCCGCTTTGGAGATAAAAACAGGGTCAAAAACAATGGGTACATCAAGCCCCTTAATCGCTTCTCGTACGGTATCGATAATCTCATTGGAATAGAGCATCCCAATCTTGATAGCACTCACCTCAAAATCACTCAATACCGCATCGATTTGAGCCTTGATAAACTGCACAGATACGGGATATATCTCGCTTACTCCTTGCGTATTTTGAGCCGTCAAAACCGTAAGGACACTCGTACCAAAAACCCCAAACGCCTCAAAACTCTTCAAATCGGCTTGGATACCCGCTCCACCACTGCTATCGCTTCCTGCTATGGTCAAAACTACCTTCATCAACGATCCTTTTCATTCAATTGTGAAAGTATAACCACTCAACAAAAATTTTGGTATAGCATTTTTGTAAGTTTGTCTTTTTTCTATCTAGGAAGCAGAGTTTGGTTATAATACCAAAAAACCCACAAAGGCACAATTTTATGCACAACAACAGCTACAAAAAATTTGGAAACGAGAGCGAAGAGAGAGCCATTAGGTTTTTGGAGGAGAGTGGGTTTGCGATTGTGGAGCGTAATTTTTATGCCAAAAAGCTCGGCGAAATCGACATTATCGCCCAAAAAGAGGGAGTTTTGCACTTTATTGAGGTCAAAAGCACCTCCAATAGCTCCTACGAACCCATCTACAATATCACCCCCACCAAACTGCGACGCATCATCAACTCCGCCCACTACTACCTCAAATTCAAAAAGCTCGACAAGGCATTTTGCATCGACGCAATGGTGGTAACTCCCGATGCGGTGGAGCTTATTGAGAACATTACGCTCTAACTGACCTTACGCACCTGCACTCTATTTGTAAAATATGCAGATGCAATGGCATTTTGGAGGTGGGACTAAAGTCCGATAAAAGTGCGTAACATCAGTTGGTTAATTAAAATGCTTTTTAAGCTCATCTATTGATAGATTTAATCTTTGGGCTACCTCTTCGATAGGCA
>DYMA01000026.1:0-12170 GCA_020721815.1 Sulfurovum sp.
AGGTCAATTATTTGCAAAGCTACCTACCAATAAAGCCCCTGCGATTTGATGATGCTATTGGAGTATGATAGCCAAAAAATTAAAAAAAGTTCTTGTAATAAGCGTGTGACACGGTCACACCTACAGGTGGGCAAATGTGCGAGGGGTTTATCTTTTATCCATTGTCGCTTATTTTGTGGTCTATCTCAAATCGTAATACATAAAAAGTATCTTGTTGCCTGTATCCAAAACATCTGTATTTTTGTGTTACTCTAAATTTGTCTATATCATGGGTAGAAAAATCACTATTTCTAAACCAATTTTTCTTTTTACTTGATGGTTTATAGGGTTTGTACTCCAATCCGTCAGATGTTACAATATTATTCCAAGGTGTTTTATAAAAAAGTTCAAATGCCTCTATAAACTCTTTCACTTGTTGAGTGGTTTCTAACAAATCAAATCCATAGCCTTGTTCGATATTATTAAAATTTAACTTATTGGTATTAAATCTGGAGATACAATATTCTATTGGAGTTATTTGATTGTTCTCAATAAGATAGAATAAAAAATCAATTTTATTGATAATATTATAAATTGAAATAGTACTATTATTTGTTGTGACGTTGCAAGTAGTGCTTAAAAAGTTACTGTGCTTAAAAGATACAACCATTTTATCTCGTTCACAACTTTCTGCTAGAGAGGTATTGCAAATATCTTGACTTTGATAGAGATAGTTATTCTTATCACAATTATGCTTTTGTGTTTCATTCCAATAGGGAGGGTTCTGGGATAGTTTGGATAAAACCCTTTTCATTTTCCGTGCTCTATCATTTCTAAGTGTTAAAAAATCATTGAATCGATAATTATGTGTAATAGGTGCATTAAATAACATATACTCTTTAAGAATTGAAAAATGTAAAACTTCCAAGAGTTTAATGACTTCTAGCACGTGGTCAAAGTTATCAAAAAACTCGTTTTCGTTATTAAACTGTCCATCTAGTGAAAGTTCATTAATCAATACTTCCATAATCTAAAGTCCCAATAACTCATCTAAATCATTATCAAATTGATCAAAAAAACCTTTTGGATAGTTATCAATGCTTCCATCTTGATTGAGTTTAATCTCTTCTATTTGTGTTTCAAGAGAGTCTTGCTTTTTGCTAAAGTAATAGATAATGGAGTCATTAGGAGAAATTATCTCTTGTTTAGTTGCCACACGAAGTGCATTTAAAAAGTGGTCACTATGAGACTCAATAATAATCTGTACACCATTGGCAACTGCTATGGCACAGAGTTTGGCTATTTTGGATTGTCCTGCGGGGTGCAAGTGGGATTCGGGGTTTTCTATGATAATCAAATCATCAGATTTTGCTTTTAGTATTGCTACTATAACGGGTAAAACATAGGTAAGACCAAATCCGACATTTAGAGGACTGTACTCATTGGTTCGATTGTCGCCGTAAATATAACTGTAGGTCAAATAAGCTTGTAGTAGATTTTCATTTAGATTTACTTTGATGCTAACACCATGACTCATTTCACTTAACCACAAAGAGACATTTTCAAGCAGTTGAAAAGTGATAGCATTGGGATGTTGCAAGGCATTGATAGGGAGAACTTTATGATTGTTTTTTGCCAAATAGTGTGCCGTATATTCTCCGCTGATACCCAATAGATTTTTATCAATTGCTTCGTATGAAAGCGGATACCAAACATTAGGAGCAATTCTATCGGTCATTATGTATTGAAAATCTTCATAAAAGATATTAAAAGTCTCTTCACCCTCATTGGGCAAAAGTTCACCAAGCGTGATATTAAGAGTTTCATTACCAAAAACGAGACTCTGCTTTTGTTTGTTGTTTGAAATTTGAATTTCAATGTTTTCTCTATAAGCTTCTTCAAACAAAATATCTTTTTTATTGCCCAGCTTTACATACTCATCATTGATATTGGCTATTTTTGTACCTCTTTTGGAGTAAAATCTATCCTCGTTTTGTTTGAGCAATAAAAGAGCTTGAATCAAAGAAGACTTTCCGCTACTATTGACCCCCGTAATAAGTGTAAGCCCCTTAAATTTTAGTTCTATATCTTTTAATGATTTAAAGTTTTTGACTTTGATTTGTTCAATTTTCATTCATCACTTCCTTAATTAAACTGTTCATTATTTCAAAGCGTGTCTCAATAGCTTTTTTACCACTTGTACCTTTTGTAATAGCAATCGTAAATTCACTTTCGCCATTACTTAACTCTTTTAAAAATTTATCCAAAAAAATCTCTTTTTTCTCCAAAAACAGCTCTTTATCCTCAATCTGGCTAAAAGCTACCGTCACAACATCAAAAAGCGATTGATTTAAAGTTTTAATAGGGCTATCGTTGGCAATAGAGCGACTAAATCGATGTCCTGTGCCTAAAATTTTTTCACTAAACTGTAAAGTGTCTAAAAATTGTTCTTTTAAACTTTTAAATATTTTATCATCGGTGATATTATCCAAATTTTCCATACTATCATCAAGAAACTCTCCCATGGTATTAAATTTAAAACCTAAATAAGTTGGTAACTTAAAAGCTATAAATCGTAAAACCAACTCTCTATCAAGCATACGGTTGGATTTGAGTCCTACCACTCTTTTATAAATCTCATCTTCCACAATCTCTTTAAGAAACGCTACGCCTTTCCCTTCTTGATTAAGGGCTTGGCGTATCTCTTGGGCATTGAGAGATAACCCTCCTGTATTGATGCGATGAAAGATAGAGTAGCGTACCTTTTTGGGTGTTTGTGCTTCTATCTGATAGGTATTGATTTGCGTCTCATCTATCACCCGTTTAAAACTTCTATCTAAATCATCATAACTTTTCCCATTGAGTTCATCTAAAAACTCCAAATTATGAAGCACAAGCTTTTTATCTACAATAAACTTTTCAATTGTAGAGAGTCGTTGCAATCCATCTACCACAATCCACTTATCAGGATTGCTCACATCAAAATAAAATATAGGAAGAGGAAGTTTGAGTAAAATAGATTCAACTAAACGACTCATTTTGGTTTTATCCCAAAGGTAGCTATTTCGTTGAAATTCAGGATTTAAATCTATTTCATTATGCTTTAATCTATCCACTAAACTAGAGAGTGCCAAGACTCTATTGTTGATATTAATATCTTTTGTTGAAAAGGGACTGCTAATTTCTGCATCACCCTCATACTCATTTTGATTTGGATTTTCAACTTCTATCTCTTTAAACATTATTGTACTCAAAACCCAAACCCGTTGCCAAAATCGACTCCGAAGCTCATGGTGGCGAAGTTGGGGTCGTTGTAGCCGTATTGGGCCGATACGCTACGCAAATTCATAATGTCCATTTTGGGATTAATGCCCTGCGGACACGCTACTGTACACTCACCGCACAACGTACAATCCCATACGCCATTTTTTTGAATAGCATCAATAGCCTCTTTGGAGTTTGATTCTCGTCTATCCATGGCGTAGCGATAGACTCTCGTGAGGGCAAAAGGACCCAAAAAATCACTATTGACCGCCATAACAGGACACGCGCAAAAGCATAATGAACACAAGATGCAATCGCTTTGGAGTTCTATCCTCTTCTCTTCTTCGATGGTGATATTGGCTTTTTGGTAGCTATCCAAATAGGCTTTGGCACGAGTCAGGCTATCTAGCGAGTGGCTTTTATCCACAACCAAATCCCGCTTAAGCGTGTGATAATTGAGCGCTTCGATAACATCTCCCTCTTGTACTTTGTAGCCGCACGCCAATTGCTCTTTGCCATTGACTCGTACACCGCACGTCCCGCAAACACCCGATTTGCATCCCGATTTAAACGTAAGGGTGGGGTCGATAGTCGATTTGATACGTTGAAGGGCTTGTAGGAGCGTCAATCCCTCTGTTTCAATCTTGTATGCCATCTCAATATGTTGGGGTTGTTTGTAGCGATCAAATCGTTTGATGGTAATATTCATAATCTCTGCCTATGTATCGTTTGAACCATTATAACATAGTAACCATTAACTAAAAATGGTATAATAAACCAAAAATTTGGAGCCTTTAGTGCAATATCTTATAGAATTTATTACTCATCGTGATATAACGCAAACCAAAATTTACGAACAGCTCAAATGCACACCCCAAGAGGCGACTATTTTAAAATCTATTACCCAAAAATATATCAGCGGTTTTGAAGATGTAGGCGTATTGGAGATACTTCAAAACAACTTCAAAAGCAAAACCTACGACTACCTAGAGCATCTTCCTATCATCAAGAACTTGATTGATTTGGGATGGCTTACACAAGTCGATTTTGGCATGACCAAAAACCATGACAATCTCAATCTTGAAATTTTGGTAAGCTCCATAACGCCTAGCCCTGTTTTTCTCAAACTGCTCGAAGAGGGTACGCTAGAGATTGCTCTACCCGACATCAAGCCCTACACCGACCATTTGGAGTATCTTCAAGATCAATTTGACCTCATCGAACTCTTTGGCAAAATGGCCTCTTATCGTCACAACTTCAAAGAAAACGCCGTAAGCCGACTCAAAACCAAAATCGCACTCCTCTCAAGTCGCATCGATGAGCGTATCAAAGCCACCCAAGAACCCATCGTAGTCGAAGAGTTTTTTACCAAAAACGCTCTCGAAGAGCAACACAAAATCATCTTTTTGGCACTGCTCAAAGAGGAATACAGTGGAGGTGAGGGGAAATTTAGAGATATGAACGCTTTGATTGACCTCGTCTCCAATGACGATTATGAACGCATCAAAAATCGAGCCTTGCTTGAAGAGGGTTCTAAACTCATCGCTCAAAACATTATTGATTACGAAGAGGTATTAACGCCTTTTGGGGGCATTAGTCGCTCTTTTTATATTCAAGATGATGTCATGCAACAAATCATCCACCCCAACAAAAAGAAAAAAGTGAGCAAACTCAAACTCGATATGCTTGTCAAAGAACAAGAGATATTTGAGTACCTCGAACCCAAAACCTCGCTTGAAGATGTCGTACTCCACGACGATACCCGCAAAATCCTTGAAATGCTCCAAAAACAAGTCGATAAAGATGTCTTCAAAAAGCTCAAAGATTGGGGGATCAAAGACAGCAACAAGCGCACCATTGATGCCAAAATTATCTTTTACGGTGTAGCAGGGACGGGCAAAACCATGACGGCAATGAGTCTAGCCAAGACACTCAAAAAACCGATTTTAAGCTTTGATTGCTCCAAAATCCTCTCGATGTATGTAGGTGAGAGCGAAAAAAATGTGCGTAAAATCTTCGATGATTTCAAAGAACTCTCCTTTCAAGCCAAAGTCGATCCCATTTTGCTGCTCAACGAAGCCGACCAGTTTTTAAGCTCCCGAAGCGAGGGGGCAGGAAGCAGTGCCGACAAGATGCACAATCAAATGCAAAATATCTTTTTGGAGCAGATTGAGAAGTTTGAGGGGATACTGATAGCCACTACCAATTTGCTTGACAACATCGACAAAGCCTTTTCAAGACGCTTTAACTACAAAGTCGAATTTAAACGCCCTGCCTTTAAACAACGTATCCAATTATGGCAACTCATGCTACCCGAAAATGCCGATTACGAAGAGGGTTTTGATATGGAAAATTTGGCAAAATATGACCTTACGGGCGGTCAAATTCACCTCATCATCAAAAACACCGCCTACAAAGTCGCCGTACGGGATGAGAGTATCTTTGGAATGCGTGATTTTATCGACGAGATAGCCAAAGAACTGGGCAGCAACTTCGATAAAACCATCTCGATGGGATTTAAGATATGAGCGAATCGATTATCATTTTGATGCTAAGCGTCTCTACACTGCTGGGTGCTTTGGGGCTTGTGGCGCTCATTTGGGGTGTGCGTACGGGGCAGTTTGATGACCAAACCAAATTTATAGACGGTGCAAGGTTTGACAACGAAGAGGAGTACAAAGATGCTCTCACGATGGACGAAAAGAAAAAAACACGCCAAAAAAAGAGAGAAGAAAACAAAAACTATATGCCCCCTGATTGATTGTGCAACACCCCTTCATTTTGGAAGTGGGACTCTCTTTTTGTGGGTCTAAAGTCCCACTTCCGATAGAGGTACGTTTAGCTCTCTCTGTAGTGTGTCCCGAGTGATTTTTTGCGTGCTAGGGCGGCATTGACGATAGCTGTAGCGGTATTGAGACGAAGTTGCAAAAGTCGTCCAATGTCACGGCTTTTGAGGTCGTAGATAAAGTTTTTGGCTTTAAGTAGTCCCGCTTTGGTACGGATAATGCCCACATCTTCCCACATCACTTTACGCAACTGATGTTTGAAGCACTTGTCGTTGTCTTTGTGTAAGATATTGGAGTAGTCTTTGTCGAATTTGGGGATTTTTATCTCTTGTGACTCTTTGGAGAGGATAGTTTGAGCCACTTCTTTGCCAAATACAGCACCCTCCAAAAGCGAATTGGAAGCTAGACGGTTGGCACCATGAACGCCCGTATGAGCCGCTTCGCCCACGACATAGAGCGACTCTACGCCATCAATTGAGCCATCAAGATTGCAATGAATACCCCCGACAGAGTAGTGAAAAGCAGGAGAGATAGGGACTCTATCTTGAGGGAAGTTGTATCCAATGGCTTTGAAGGTGTGGGTGATGTTGGGAAAGCGTTGATGGAAAAATTTGGCATCAAACATACTAAAATCCAAATAGACCTCCCCTTTATGCTCTTTTTTGTAATTAAAAATCGCCCGTGAGACAATATCTCGACTCGCCAATTCCCCACGCTCATCATAATCAAACAAAATACGTCGCCCCTCTTTATTGACGATATGCGCCCCTTCGCCTCTTAGGGCTTCAGTAAGCAGAAGTTTACGAGCAAAGTTGCTTTTGATAAAGACAGTAGGATGAAACTGCATCATCTCCATATCGCTTAAAACAATACCCTTTTCGTAGCAAATACCGTGAATATCGGAGCTTACGGTGCGTGAGTTGGTATTGTACTCATAGAGTGAGCCAATCCCGCCTGAGGCAATGATGATGTGCTGGGCGTAAATCGTAACGGGTTGGTAGTTTACCGAAGCTTTGACCCCGTAGCATTTGCCCTCACGAATAAGCAAATCGTAAACAAGCGTGTTGCGTTGGAGTTTGTGAGGATTTTTCTCCATCAAAAAGCGGTGCATATAGCGTCCCGTAGCGTCGCCTCCTGCGTGGATGATACGACTAGCACTGTGTGCCGCCTCTTGGGTGTAGAGTAGATTGCCTTGACTATCGGTATCAAACTTCATTCCCCGATGGATAATATCTTGGACAATACCCCTAGAGTTTTGACTCATCAAACGTACCGCCTCTTCGTCGTTGTGATAAGCCCCTGCGTGGAGCGTATCTTGGGTGTGAAGCTCAATATCCTCTTGGTTTAAAGTCGTCACAATTCCCCCTTGGGCGTAAAACGTGTTGCACTCCCATGGAATATCTTTGCACACGACTAATACATTTTTGGTAGTGGGAATATTGAGTGCGGCGTAGAGTCCCGCAATTCCCGCTCCAATAATCAATACATCATACTTTTGCATCTTGTGACCTTTATTTGTTACTTTTTTCTACATAAATGGGAGCGGTTTTGTATCCGCAACTGCTTAGGGTGGTCGCCATGAGAAGAGCTATTAGGGCAATTTTTCTCAAATTTTGTAACATGATTCTCTCTTTGTGTAACTTTATGGCTATTATAATGGATAATCATTAAAAGTATCTAATAGCCTTTCATGTTGGGTTGTAAAATGGGGTTGTGCCTTTTGATTTTTGAAAACTTCTCTTGACTGCGGGCTAGAAGAAGAGTATAATATCCGTAAAACTATACACAATATATTGGAGAGATTATGGTAGTCTATCAAAGCAGTGAGTTGATTGCCTCATCGGATTTTGCTAAAAAGTTTGGAAGCTATTTGGCCCAAATCAAAGAGCATACCATAGATAAAGTAGCCATTCTAAAAAACAATCATATCGAAGCGGTGATGGTGAGCAAAGAGGAGTATGAGAGAATGCAAGAGGCATTAGAGATGATGGAGCATCGTAAAATCTATCAAATAATAGAAGAACGCACCTCCAAACCCCACAAAGTGATTTCACATGAAGAGATGCTAAGACGACTTAATATTGATGCCGATGAGCTTAGAGATTAATCGTGTTTACCATTGATTATCATGAAGATGTAGAGCAAGATTTTAAAGAGCTTGGACATACAACAACCATCTTGGTACTTAAAAAGATAGAAAAAATTGCCCAAAATCCACAAATGGGTAAGGATTTGGGCAATAGGGCCAATATGAATCTATCGGGTTTTAAAAAGGTCTATGTTGATAATAAGCGAGTACGCATTGTGTATAAAATTATAGAAAATAAAATAGAAATTTTTGTGATAGCCATTGGCAAACGAGACGACATGGAGGTCTATCAAAAAGCCTCCAGTCGCAATGAAAACTCCTAATACCATGAAAACACCCAGCTCCATTTTGGCCACTATCCTCCATCGTCGTGAGTTTACAAAAATAAACAGTGGCTATTGCTACTCTAAATTTATCTCTTTGCTGCAGCCCAAATTTCAAAAAGCAATCGCCTTTGTCTATCTCAAAAACAGCACACTCTTTATCGCCCTATCGCATCCAGGTTTTAAGATGGAGCTTACTTATAATATTGAAATGCTAAAAAGTATCTTTACAATGCTCATTGCCAATGACAATCGTTGCCATGATTTAAGCGTTGAAAAAGTGGTGATATTCAACTCCAACAAAATCACCATCACCCAAAATCAACCCCCCAAAGTCGATACCATCCCCTACTACCATGAAGCAGCGACGGGGAGTTTTGCAATCAATTGCACCGCCAAAGAGCTACGAGAGAAGTTTCAAGCGATCAAGGAGAGCATTGCGTGCAACTTGAAACAAAAGTAAAATCTCTGCCTGATAGTGCAGGGGTTTATCAATATTTTGATGCCAAAGGGCGGTTGCTTTATATCGGTAAGGCTAAAAATCTCAAAAATAGAGTCAAGAGCTATTTTCGTTTTACGCCAACGTTTCGTCCCAATGCCACGCTTTCGCCTCGTATTGTTTTGATGCTTAGCGAAACGATTACTATGGATTATATCGTTGTTCAAAGCGAAGAGGATGCTTTGATTTTGGAAAATTCGCTCATCAAACAACTCAAACCCAAATTCAATATTTTGTTGCGTGATGATAAAACGTACCCTTACATATATATAGATGAGAGCGTTGATTTCCCTCGTTTTGAGATTACCCGCAAGATTGTCAAAGGCAAAAATATCACCTATTATGGTCCTTTTCCTAGCGGTGGACGAGAGCTATTAAACGCCCTCTACGAACTCTATCCGTTGGTGCAAAAGAGCAGTTGTTTGCGTGGCAAAAAGGCGTGTTTGTTTTATCAAATCAAAAAGTGCCTCGCTCCTTGTGAGGGATTTATCGCCAAAGAGGAGTATCATGGACTCATTCAAAAAGCCAAAGAGGGAATTAAAAAACGCTCGATTTTGACGCATAAACTCCACGCTCGAATGATTGAACTCTCCAACCAAGAGCGTTTTGAAGAGGCGGCGGCTATGCGTGACCAAATGGCTACTATCAAAGCTTTGGAGATGCAATCCAATATCGATTTTGCTTCCGATGCAAATTTCGATATTTTTGCTATTGTAAGCAGTGAGGATAGAGGGGTTGTGATCAAAATCTTTATGCGTGAGGGCAAAATTATCTCCAGTAGCCACAGCTATTTTCGCCAAACGCACAATTTTGAAGCCAACAGTGCCTACAAACAAGCCCTTTTGGAGTTTTATACGCATGAGATTCCCTTTGTTCCTCATGAGATATTGGTCGCCAATGATTTTGAAGAACAAGCGGAGATAGAGCAGTTTTTGGCTCAAAAGATTGATAAACGCATCAAGATTATCCATCCCAAAATCGGCAAAAAAGCACGGCTTATCGAGATTGCCCTCACCAATGCCCATGAACTGCTAAAGATACACGATAGAGATACGACTATCGAACAAGATGTGGCTAATCTTTTGAGCTTGAGTGCTTTTCCTTATCGAGTCGAGATTTTTGATAATTCACACCTTCAAGGAGAGGCTACGGTAGGGGGTATGGTGGTATGGGATGAGGGTGGATGGGACAAAAAGAGCTACCGCCGATACAAACTCCAAGCCAAAGATGAGTACGCCCAAATGCAAGAGATGCTTACACGACGCTTAGAGGGAGCAGAACTGCTTCCTGATTTGTGGGTACTTGATGGAGGGAGTGCTAACCTCAATCTAGCCAAACGACTCTTGCAAGGAAAGGGGGTCAATCTTGATGTGATTGCCATCGCCAAAGAGAAAATTGATGCCAAAGCCAATCGAGCGGTAGGCAAGGCACACGATACGCTCTACTGTGAGGAGGGTATTATCAAGCTCCAAAGCAGCGACAAGCGATTGCAATGGATACAGCGACTGCGAGATGAAGCCCACCGATACGCTATTGATTACCACAAAAATCTAAAACGTACGCAAGATAAAAGTTCAAAATGGTTACAAAAAAAAGGGATAGGAGAGGCTACAGTAACCAAACTTATTCACTATTTTGGTACATTTGAGGCGATTGAGTCGGCTTCGTTTGACGAGATTCGTAGTGTAACAAATATTAAAATAGCAACTATCCTAAAGAGCTAAAAAAGAATTTTAATATTTTTTAGTAAAAAAGCAACCTTTTCATTGGATATTTAGCTATTTTATTATAAACTCGTATTATTTAATTTTTAAGTTATTAGGGATGTATAGGCTTAAAGCTATGCTATAGGACTATATTAATTAATAATTTTTAAGCTCTGTTTAGTCAAATATAGAATACTTATTAAGGAGGCTAGAACCAATATGTTTTATATATTGAATCAAGATAACCAAATTGCTGCGGCTGATTATGATCTTCTTGAAGTTCTCGAAGTAGATGATTTGCAAACGCTTTTTGTCAAAGTAGTAAGCGGTGAAATCACTTTTGAGAAACTCAATGAGAGAAAAGTAAATATTCATTCAAAGAGCCATTTTATTCGAGCTTGGCACGAAGAGTACGTTTTAAAATCACCCTTTGGCGATTTAAAGTTGATCAAACTGTACAATATTATAGTTAAGAGCAATGTAGATACTTTGAGGGAGAAAGAGGGTTTTGAGATTCCAAAAGAGGAATCCAAAGTCTTACACAAACCGCAAGATGAAAAAACGCAACCTAGAAATATTTTTGCCCAACCCAGTGAGGAGAAAAAAGATCTTAAGCTAAAACGAGTGAGTATCTTTTTGGATGATGATGAAGAGCCAACCCCATCCATAAAAGAAGCTCTAAAAGATAAAATAAGCGATATTCCAAACAAAAAAGTTCAAGAAGATTTAGAGTTCGCCTCTCAAAGACTTACAGAGACAAAAGTTGATAAAAAGCCAATACTAGAAACCTTAAGAGTCCAAGAAGAACCCAAAAAAGAAGAGACAGTAGTAGCAAAACCCTTAATCCAAGAGCCTAAAGTTGTCAAACCTATTGTGCAAGAAGAGCCAAAGATAGAGCCTATCGCATTGGAAGCAGATGAAGTATTTGCAGATGACCTTAAATTGGCAGGCATTAATCTTGATACGATTGAGACCGATGAGGCATCTATTGATGAACTGTTGGCATTAGCCAATGAACAAACGCAACAGATTCATGAGACACAAACCAAACAAGTAGAACCCGAGCCAATAGAACCAGAATCCATCGAACAAGAGATATTAAAGCTTGATGAGAGTCATGAAGATGATAAAGAAGAGGGTTTGTTGGATGAAGCCTTATTGTTATCAGATGAAGAGCCTATTCAAGAGGATAAAAGCCTCAAAAGAGCAGAGATTTTTATCGAAGAAGAGCCCCAAGAGATAGGCGATTTGCTTTTGGTTGATGAAGTCGCAAACGAGCAAGATAGCGTAATCGACCAAAAACTTTCACTTGATGATGAAGCAGATATGGAGAGTTTGCTTTTGGCAGTGGATGAGGCCCCCATTGAAGAGACAATCAAAGCCCAACCCAAAGAAGAGGAAGAGAGTTTTGATGATTTGCTTTTGCTAGACGACGAAGCTCCTGCCAAAGAAACCCCAAAAACTCAACTCAAAGAAGAGGAAGAGAGTTTTGATGATTTGCTTTTGCTAGACGACGAAGCTCCT
>DYMA01000026.1:12270-20760 GCA_020721815.1 Sulfurovum sp.
GCCAAAGAGACAATCAAAGCCCAACCCAAAGAAGAGGAGGAGAGTTTTGATGATCTATTGCTCCTAGACGATACACCAAAAACTCCTCCCAAAGAAGAGACCAAAAAAGAGTTTAATGCAATCAAAGATTTGCTTTTGGAGATTGATGAAGAACCAGAAACTCAAAGAAAAGTACCTCTAAAGGCATACAACTATCCCGATACGATTGAAATCGACCTTGATGAACATGGTGAGATGATTGGTTTGGGTGCTGAGGATTATCAAGAGTTTCTTAACGAATTTATTGATAAGTCGATTATTTACGATGAGGATTTACGTTCCACAGACAAAAGCAAACGTGAAGAGGCTTTGAATGAAATATACTCCATTTCTCAGAGTTTGCAGTTGCCCTATTTGGAAGATATTTTGGCCGATATGCTTGAGCGAGACTATCTTGAAGAGGAGCTTGTTGATATCTACTACGATTGTTTGGCAAAAATTACAACCAAAACAAAACCAAAAATAGCACAAACACCTCCACCGCAAGAGACTCCACAGGTTAAACCCCAAGAGAGTCGTGTTCACATCGAAGAACCCAAAACACAAGAGGCTCCGACAGTTGGAGGTTATGGTGTTTTAAGCTTTGAAGGAATAAAACCGATTCATTTTGATTTTAGACTCGAAGAGGCAGCAGAGGATTTGAGTTTGCCAGTCGATCTCATTGAAGAGTTTGTTAATGATTTCATCGAACAAGCCATTGAAGAGAAAGAGACATTTATCAAAGCTTATGCCAAAGGGGATATGGATACCATCCAAAAGACAGGGCATAAACTCAAAGGAGCATCAAGTAATCTTAGAATTATTCCGCTCTCTGAAACACTCGAAGAGATACAGCATTGCGACAACCCCGCTCGGTTTGAACCTCTTCTTAAGAAGTATTGGGGACAATTCTTGTCTTTCAAGCTCTTTATGGAAAATATTTCACACAAATAGGAGACGTTTTAGATGACTATTAAAAACAGATTACGACTTGTAGGGTTTATTCCCATTACACTTCTATTTTTCTTATCGGGATATTTAGCAGTGGATACTTCAGCTAAGTACTACAAGGCACTAGGGCTTAAAGACACTATTGATAAAAATCAATTTTTGGATGAAGTACTTCTTGATTTGGGCAAAGAACGGGGTCTTACGTCGCTCTATCTTGCTTCAGACAAGACCAACTATTATCCCACGTTGCAAAAGCAAAGAGCCAAACTTAATGCCTCAATGAAAGGTGCCAAAGAGTATATAGCCAACCACAAAGGCAACTTTTTAGATCCTTTTATGGATTATCTAAAGTATCTTCCGCAAATGAGGGATGCAAGTATTTTAGTGCATTCGTTAAATTATAATGATGGATTAAAGCATCTTGATAATGTGTTGCAAATTCGCAAAGAGGTTGATTCCGATTTGAGTGAGTTTAAAAATATCTTTATCAAAGGATATACCAAAAGTGTGGTTGATTATGTCTTGAATGATTTGGTTCAAATTGATACTTTTTCGCTTGATCAAAAAATTACCTCGTTGCTCAATACGCACATTCAGCTCTACATCTCTAAAGAGAATGCAGGTCTTGAACGAGGGTTTATGTCCTACTATATCACCAAAAAAATACCGCTTAATGATGAAGAGATGGCACTATGGCAAGATTTTAAGATGAAATCTTTTACTTTCCATATAGAAGATACAGGTGATGCTTTTATCAAATCAAAAATAGTTCCAATCTATAACGACCCCAAAAACAAAGAGGTCTTAAATCAACTGGGTTCAGTATCCTCTATCATTCTCAAAGGGGTCTCTACGGGTGACTATGCAATCACGGGACCCAAGTGGTTTGCAATACAAACAAAGAGAATTTCGATTATTACCAAAGCCCAAGTTATTGTTTATGAGGAACTCAAACAAGCCAGTGAAGAGTATTTGAGCGAACAAGAGCAAATTCTTTATGTTGCAGTGGCTCTTTGGGTTCTCTCTATTGTTTTGTTTTTCTTAGGATTTAGAACCGCCAAAGATATTAGTAACAACATCAAAGAACTCGAAGATGTTATCAACAAAGCCGTTGCTGAAGCCAAATCAACCGATGCGGCTATTGATGATATTGAATCAATCGAAAATATTGACCTCAATACCCACAAGGGTACAAAAACAGCTTATCAGTTTCTTGAATCATTGATTGAAAATGCCAAAAAAGATAAGAAGATGGCATTTGAAGCCAATGAAGCCAAATCGCTCTTTTTGGCCAATATGTCGCATGAGATTCGTACACCGCTTAACGGTATCGTAGGCTTTACAGAGTTGCTTAAATCAACCGATACTACCGCAGAACAAAAAGAGTTTTTGTCTATTATTGAAAAAAGTTCAGAAAACCTATTGAGTATTATTAACAACATTCTTGACCTTTCAAAAATCGAAAGTAATAAAATTGAGATTGAAAACATTATATTTGATGCTTATGAAGAGTTTGAGAGTGCCGTTGAAACCTACGCCGTGGGTGCTGCTGAAAAGAATATTGATCTAAACTTCTATATGGAACCAACCATTGGGCGACAACTCAAAGGAGATCCTACCAAAATCAAAGAGGTTATTATCAACTTGATGAGTAACGCCATTAAGTTTACTGGCTATGAGGGTGAAATTAATGTCGAGATTCTTAGAACCAAACAAGAGGGGGATCTCAACTCCAAAATCACCTTTAGTGTCGAAGATAACGGTATCGGTATGACCAAAGATCAGCAAGGTCGTATCTTTGAAGCCTTCTCGCAAGCCGATGCATCGGTTACTAGAAAGTACGGTGGTACAGGTTTGGGGCTTACGATTTCTAGCCAATTTGTTGAGCTTATGGGTGGACGTTTGGAACTTACAAGCGAAGAGGATGTGGGTACGAAATTCTTCTTTAGTTTGCCGCTTGAAGAGATTAATCCAGAAGAAAATGGATTGGGCAATTCCAACTTTAGAGAGACTTCGTTGTGTAAATTTGAAGATCAAAACAACCGAACAACGCTTGATAAATATATTGATAGATATTTTGACCATTTTGCACCCAAAGTACAAAACTTTGCAGCGGTTTCGGAGCTTAAAAATCTTCATCTTCAAGACTCGTGTGAAGCCTACTGGGTCGATATTGACAAAATTAGCGAAAACATCTACAACTCATTGACAAAAATTGAAAAAGAGAAACTCTTTGTTATCGCCAATGTCACCACACGTAAAAAGATTGAAGATCTCAAAGTTGATAACGACAACGTCATTTATAAACCACTCAACGTTACCAAACTCAAAGAGGCACTCAAGCACTCATCCAATATCCAAGAACATGTTGAAGAAGAGACAAGCGATGTGGTTAAACAAGCAACCATATTCCATGCAAAAATTTTGGTTGCTGAAGATAATATCATTAACCAAAAACTTATCAAGCACGTCCTTGCAGAGCATGGAATTGATGTTGATTTGGCCAATAACGGTATTGAAGCCTTTGAAAAACGACGTAACGGGGTCTATGACCTTATCTTTATGGATATTCAAATGCCTGTTATGGATGGATTGGAGGCTACTAGCGAGATTATTGATTATGAAAAAGATGAAAATATTGATCACATTCCAATTGTCGCATTGACCGCTAATGCACTCAAAGGTGACCGTGAAGCCTTCTTGAGTCAGGGGATGGATGAGTATGTATCCAAGCCTATTGAGACAACTGAGTTGCTCTATGTCCTTAATAAATTCCTCTCGCACAAAGCTCAAAAGATAGATAAGAGTGATTTTGACCAACAAAGGGTTCAAGCTAGAACCAAACTTACAGGTATTGAATCAAAACGAGAACCCAAAGTAATAGAGAAAAGAGAGGTTGCAAAGGAAGTTCAACAAGAGATAAAACCAAAAGTAGAGGTTAAAGTTGAGCCTATCCAAGAGCCAAAAGTCACATTAACGACTTCTGTAAAATTAGCCGATAAGATATTGGTTGCCAAAAAGTCACTTTTGGAGGCTAGAATATTGGCAACAGTAGTCAAAAATTTAGGATATGAGTTTGAAACCGTTCAGAGCGTAGCAGAACTAGAGGAGAAAGTGGCCACGGGTGAATTTGGAATTTTATTTGCAGATTTGGATTTACTTAGTGATAAAATCAAAGCAGAAAAGGAAAAATTGGCTATAATTCTACCTAAGAATTCAAATTTTGAGACTTTGGGTATTTCACTGGGCGAAGAGCTACAGGGCAATGTCTCGAAAAATATCGTAACGGATATTATTAACAAGTATAAGGGATAACAGATGGGATTAAATGTATTAATTGTAGATGATGATTTTATTAACAGAACACTTTTGAAAAGTATTTTGAAAAAAAATCCAGGCGTTTCAAATATGACAGAGGCCGAGAATGGTTCGGACGCTTTGGATAAGGTCAAGGCAGATAGTACTATTGATATTGTTTTGCTTGATATTGTCATGCCAATTCTTGATGGCGTGGAGTTTTTAAAGATATTTAGAGGCAATCCTATTTTTAATAATATACCCGTTATTGTCCTCTCAACTGATGATACACGAAAAGGTGAAGTGATGGATTTAGGTGCAAATGACTTTTTGAGAAAACCCATCAAAGAGGATGATTTGTTTACAAAAATTAGACAATGGACAGCATAAACTAAAAAGGAGAATTTTTTATGGTTGCAAAAAAATCTTTATTTCTATTAGCGATTTCGCTTTTGATAATTACTACATCGTGTAGTCGAAACGATAGAGTTGAGCCACCCAAAAAAGATAACAGTGGCAAAAAATGGGCAGATATGACCAATGTTGATGTGAGCGATACCGACAAAAATGTATCCTCTAAAGAGTCATCCGATTTACGCAAAGAGATTATACCAAGACCCCCTTTCCCAGCAACCGAATACAATCGATTGGCACTTAAAGGCAACGGCACTGTAATGGGCGTTATCTATGTGAAGGATGCCAATGGAGAGAAGGTTTACGGTCAAAATACACGGCTCTACCTCAATCCCGTCACAAGCTACTCTCGTCAATGGTACAATGATAGTTATGTCAAAGGGTATCAACTTACCAAAGCTGATTCTAGGCTCTACAACTACATGAAGTTTACAACCTCTGATGGTAATGGAAACTTTGCATTCTACGGTGTACCCAGTGGAAGTTATTATGTGATTGGTTCAGTTGCCAAGGTTCGTATAGCCGACAAGATATACGTAGGCGATAGAGGTATCGTTAAAACAGAGCTTGTAAGAGGCATCGAATAGGCAAAAAGTGGGCATATCTTTTGCTCTTTTGTATATCGTATCGAATATGGTTGGATTGCACAAATCTTTTGTTGTGCAATCAATAAACAACCCATGTATGACGATTTGGTCTTTTTTCATCCTCTCATTTTTTAACTTATTATACCTTATGATTTTATGCTATTTTTAGCACTTTTAATATACGATGACAAACCCCATTATTGTAAAGCTTTGCAAAAACTAAAGTAATTCAAAATAGATTTTTTAGAGATTTTTTTAAAAAGCTAAAGATATAATAGCCAAAAAAACAAAGAGAAAAAAGAAGATTTACACTTCTTTTTCGTTTCCTTGCTACAATAATGTTGAGCTACTCAACAGATACCAAAGCTCATTCGATAGACAAGGAGAGATTGATGAAAAATAGATTAAGCTACTTTGCAATGCTTGTGGGTTTAGCGACAACGCTAAGTTTTGCTCAAAACAATACCCAAGCCGTTGCAGACAATCCCAATTGGGGATTTGCAGAAGAAAATGTAACCGTTGGCGATTGGTCGGGGAAATACGGTGAAAAGACAAATTTGCTTGAGATTGAACCAAATTTGAGTTTTCAATACGCTATTAAAATCGGTGGTAGAGATTCTTCGTGCGAAATCAAAGGTACATTTGAGTTGCTAAACAATAGCCTTAAATTTTCTGATTCGGAGTGTCTTTTGGAGTTTACGCATACGCAGGGTAAATATTACAATCTTGATATTACAGGGTGTCAAAAGCATTGCACTCCCAATGGATTTTACATTCCTGGTATTATGGATAAGATGTAAGTGTTGAACCTCTCCTTAGCTAAGGAGAGAGTAAAGCATTAATTCATCTTTATCTTTTTTGAACCGTTACCATTGGCATCGTAACAGTTTCCTTTATTGGAGTAGCAGACATTGGAATCACCCACGATACTTCCACATCCAGCTACTTTGCTATCACAAATTTGTTTTGCTTTTTTACGGGCATTCGAGTCATTTCCTGCTACACAAATATAGGTATCACTGCTCGTACGTGAAAAGTGAAAACACTTTGCTTGAAGGGTTGTAGAAAGCATCGCTCCCATAGAGAGCATCACAAGAGCCGATTTAAATAAACGCATAATTTTTCCTTAAAATAATAAAAAAGTCATAGCCAAAAAACGCTATTGTTGGCTATCTTATAATCAAAAATTTAATGATTAAACCTCAATCAAGTGTTGTTGCAAGTCATAATTTAACCCGCCAAAACACTTACCCATTTGCCAAACACCCAACCGCTTTTACAGCTTCCTTTGTAGGGTTTGGGTGGATTGGCAGGGGCAGAGACATCGCAATCTTTGCCATAGACTATACCCGCCCATTTACCTTTTTCATCGCAATACCAAACTTTATCACCATTGTAGAGTTTATCTTCAAGTTTTGCATTGCCATTAGGGTCGCTACGAACTGCCAAAAAGCCATCCCCTTTGGGGTCGAGTCCTTTGATTGTAGCTAAAGAACAGGGATCATCCCCCTCGCCATCAAGCATCACAGGGGTATTGGCATAGAGTGTTGCCACCCAAAGTGAGATTGTTATCAAAAAAACTTTTTTCATTGGTTATCCTTCTCTTTTTATAAAATTATTCTACTTTATTGAATTTACAGTTTGTCGGTATCGCATTGGGTGTGCAGTATTGTTTGCATCCAATCACATCAAAGAAATAGAAATTCTCCTCGGTGGTTTTGGTAAATAGAAAACCACACGCTTTGGTACTATCTTCAAACTCCAATTCACCATTTTCATTGGACACAAGCTCCCCTTTAATCTCGCACGACTCACCTTGCTCGGCATCGACGGTGTAGATGAAGCTCATATCGGGACGGATAGTAATTTCATCCATAATGCATTGATACTTCCCTGCCCAATTGTTTTGAGTAGAGGCGGGTGGAGTCGTTTTGGGTTTGGCACTCTCATAAAAGGCTACCACTTCGGCCTCAGTTTTACAGTTGCTTTTATCGCTTAAGCAGTAGATTTTGAGACCTTTTGCGTTGGTTTTGGTAGTAAGCTTGGAGCTATCCCAAATTTTGTTTCCCTCTTTGTCGGTTACGACATCTTGCCCCATCAACTCGTAAGCATACCCACTAAGTAGCTTTTCATCGATATGGGTTGCGTGGATAAGCTCACCATTTTTGGATTCAAATGTAAGAGGGAGGGCACAAGGCAAATGACCACCTTTCTCGACACTCATCCCTCGTTCATCGCAGTTCATATCTGGATTTTTTTTGGCATCAAGGGTTGTAACCGTTGTAGATGTAAATGTATAAAGACCGTAACCTGTCCCAACAACATCGATGTATTGGCTATAAGCCCCCTTGTATCTCGCACGACAACTGCGTACATTGCAATCGCCCACTTCGATTTTGCCGTCATTTGTGATAGAGACATACTCTTGCGTCCCAGTGGTGCCACCATAGTTAAAATACGCCTTTCCGACAAAGGGGAGTTGCTGGGCATGCGTCATCACTACGGCAGAAGCTAAAAAAGCCCAAATATTCAATGGTTTCATTTGGTCTCTTCTTGCTCTTCAAAATATAGATTTTGCTCACATGGTAATCCTTCATCAATCTCAATGCCCATACCATTACAGCTTCGCTCAACTTGCTTGTGTTCATCAAGCATTGTGACACGCTTGGCGGTGAATTTGTAGAAGGTTTTTCCATTGCCATAGACATCGATGAACTCCATAAAAGGTCCTTTGTAGCTCACAGTACACGCACTCATACCGCATGAGCCAATCTCTGTATCGCCTGTGCTTTTGATGACGATATACTCTTGATCCGCACTCCCCCTGTAAAACTAAATGATGCTTTTCCTACAAATGGGAGAGGAGCTGCCTCTGCAAATGCTACTATTAGGAGCAGTGAAATGCCCAATTTTTTCATAATTCTTCCTTTGCTATATTTATATAAGAATATAATACCCTACAAACGAAAATGAAACGAAAAGAGATTTTTTGTTTTTTCAATAGACTCCAACGCTACTTGAGTAAAAGAAGTTGTGAAGGAAAGTGATAGCAAAGTCGAGACCCTTCGCCTAAGGTAGAGTCGATTGAGAGAACAATCCCTGAAGCATCGATAATGCTCTTGACAATATGCATTCCTATCCCAAACCCTGCAATCTTCTCATCTTCACGATAATTGTCAAGTTTCACCACGTTGTACCATCCCCTTTAAAGCAATAGCATAAA
>DYMA01000205.1 GCA_020721815.1 Sulfurovum sp.
ACTGGGGGCTTTAAGTGCTTTAAGCTATCTTTAATTTGGGAAGATTCGTTTCAAAATCCCTGTTGATGTTTTTGATCCATCAATCCCTTACGATTGCGATACAATAGATGCCAAAATAGAAGCATACCAAAAACAATTAGAACGACAAACCAAAGAGCTTAAATTCTTAGAGAGTCTCAAAAATCACAATCTTATTCCGCCAACACTCTACGATGATGATGTCCAAACGCAATCACAGATTGATACGATTGTCAAAGAGTACAAACAACAATACGCCAATCAAGCGTCAATGGGTATTTTTGAAAAAAAAAATGACGAGCTTTTGAAAAATCTTCTAGGCACATGGTATGCCTATATGTATCCAAGTTGCCTTACTGGAATATGGACAGAAGATGGGATTAGCATGACGAAGACAGAAATTTATGAAGATGGGAGCGTGATAGATGAGTATAACAATAAAGGGATACTCAAAATAGGTCATGAACAAAGCTTTATCATCAAAGAATCCAAAAATGCTAAAAATCTCAACATTATACGCTTTAACAATCATCACGTAATCTATCGTAGTACATTTCGTATTCTCATCTTCTCCAATCAAAACGGCAAGCGGGATGAGGAGATGGTGAATTATGGTTTTTACTCTCGTAAGGCGTACAAGCCCGATGAAGCCAAAGCGATACTGGGTGATATTGACAAAGTCCAACTCAAACTTGACAAGGAGTTTGCTACGAGAGTCAATGAGAGCTAACTTAGACTAGGCAACCACCCCACAATAGACCATCTCCCATCCATTGAAGACCACAATTATCCCCTTTTGTGTTCCTTGGGGGGTGTATTGGGTGAGTTGTTTTTGGGCTTGTGATATTTGTTTATCAAGCTCTTCTTGGCTAAATTTATTGCGTGGGATGTATTTGAGTTCGATGAGTCCCTCGAATATATCATCATCGATATTGGGAGCTTTTTTGAGATAGATATCGACAAATCCTTTGTTTCTCTCCTCTTCTGTAAGTACTCCATAGTAGGGGCTTAGACCCAAATAGGCTATCAAAAATCCTTTGATAAAGCTCTCACCTGTGATAAAGTCTCGCACTTTGGAGCGTTCTTTTATCTCATGGGCAAGGTAGTCAAAAAGATGGAGTGAGCCATCATAAGCAAAGGCATGGATAGCTTTTTGAAAGCTTGTCAAATCAATATCAAATATCTCACTCTCTTGCAATGCTTTTTGGATATACTCTCCCATGATGCGTTGGATGGTTTGATTGGGGATTTTGAGATAATACTCCCCTCGATAGAACTTTTCAATGGTGATAAGCCCTAAGTAGTAGAGCAGTGAGACAAAGTTATTTGCATCTTTGAGTTCAAAAGCAGAGAAGCTATCTTTGATTTCGAGTGTGGTAATGTAGCCTTTGCCAAAGAGTTCTTGAAGCAGTGAGAAGTTTCCGTTGAGTTTGTTGTTGGTATAGACTAAATATCTAAGCTTTGAGTAATCGGTACGGACATTTAAATCGACCATATTTTCAGGAGCTTTTTGGGCAAGAAATAGACTCTTGACATAGTAGAGTATCATATCGGTATTGTAGATAGTATGCTTAGCATCTTTGCTAAATCTATAGTGATTGTACCAATCATCAATATCAAGTTTACCCTCTATTTGATAGTGTTGGGTGAGTGTGCTAAGCTCCTCTTTGGTAATGCCTACCGCATCGTTAAAAGCATAATCGTTGGTGATATTGGTGCCAATATTGCTACCACTTGTGACATCATACATAGCAAGAGGGCTTACGCCTGTAATAAACATCTTTTTTAAAGCACTACTATTGTCACTCGTCCCTGCTTTGAGAAGCTTGAAAAACTCTTTGTATATCGCTTCATCTTTGCTACTGACAAGCTTTTGATAATCATCGGTGGAGTGCATAAGCAAATTGTTGATAAAGTTGTCGTATTCGTCTATCATGATGTAGATTGAGATACCTTGCTTTATTGATTCATTGAGTAGCGTTTTGAGATTATTATGAGCCGATATGCTTTTGTCGATAGTGATAGCTAATTTGTATTTATCAATAAAGAACTGCATATCACTGTTGCAGATAAAACTAAAGTTTTGGTCAATATCGCCTTTGGTACTCACTGCTGAAAAATCAAACTTCAAGATATGATAGCTACTCGCCTCGGGAGTGGGATGGCTGAAGATGTAACAATCGTGAAAAACTGCTTCAAACTCATCTTTGTAAAAAATATCATAATAGAGTGCCAACATATTCAAAAAGAGAGATTTACCAAATCGCCGTGGGCGAATCAAAAACAAAAAGGGCGGTTGTTGCTCTATTTTTGGGATAAAGTAGGTCTTATCGACATAATAATAGTTTTCTAATTTGACTCTTCTAAAATCACTGATTCCATAAGGTACCATCTTTTATCCTTTTTGGGTTGTATTATAGCATGCGGGGACTTCCAAACAATAGACATTAAGAGGAACAAATAAAAGCTGATAATAAGTAGGTTATTTGGTTATACTTTCATCAATATATTTACTATTACGGAGTTGCGACGATGGAGCTGTTTCTTTTGGTATTTAGTGTAAGTATTATTTTGTTCCTTGCCCCCATGATTTCGGCACTCTTTAGTGTCTCTGTGGTAGTAGTAGAGATATTTTTGGGGATGCTTGGGGGATATTTTGGATTGATTTACCACGACTTGACATTTGTTCAATTGGCAAAATTTGGATTTTTGTATCTTATGTTTTTGGCGGGTCACGAAATCAATCTCAAACTTGTCGAACACATCAAAAAGACCCTTGCCTTTCAAGTTGTTTTGTATTTTTTGATGCTTTATGGCGTAGCGGCATTTTTTTGTGTTGTGTTTGATTTGAGTGTGGTCTATTTTGTAGCGCTCCCCATTTTTTCGCTTGGGATGCTTATGATGCTTATCAAAGAGTACGGCAAAGATGAAGAGTGGCTCAATCTTGCTCTCTCTATCGGGGTTGTTGGGGAGGTGGTAAGTATTTTGGTTTTGACTATTTTTAGCGGTTGGCTTACGTATGGATTTGGGTTGGAGTTTTATACCGCTATTTTGAGCATTATTGTGATTGTTGCTCTAGGGGTACTTTTTTTGAGAATTTTTCAGATTCTTTTT
>DYMA01000206.1 GCA_020721815.1 Sulfurovum sp.
TACCCAAGCACAAAAAAGAGCCTTATTGCGACTCAAAGAGTACGGATTTATTACAAATGAAAATCAAATCCGAGTACCGCTTTTTGAGAAATGGCTGATTGAGAGACGGGAGTTGATGGAGATACCAAAACACAAAGAGCTTTGAAGCGAGTAAAAGCTATAACGCAAGAGTTTGCAAAAAAGAGATGGGGCAATGCGTAGGTTATGTTATAATTCACACAAAAAATGAATACATCACCCGTAGGTTTGGCACTGCCAAACGACTAGGGCAAATTAGGGATTGAAAAGAAAATATAATGACTCTCAACACGTTAAACAAAATTGATTTTTTTGTGAATATACAGCACTCTTTGATGTTTGGGAGTGCCAAACCTACGGGAATCTCCAAACTGCACAGTATTGAAGAGGGTATCAAAGCGATGTTGGGACTTTAATATGAACTTTCTCTATCCGTGGATTTTATTTTTTCTATTGCCTCTTGTTGCTTATGTTTACAAAGAGCGTATCGATTTGAAGCAAAAGGCTCATCTTAAATGGGTGGTTTTGATGCTCTTGATAGTGGCTTTAGCACGTCCCATCGTAGAGTATAGACCTACTCTTGAAGAGATGCCCGTTGGTTCGGTGGTGGTAGCCCTTGATCTCTCCTACTCCATGAGAGCAAAAGATATTAAGCCTACTCGACTAGAGGCTTCAAGGGCTATTATCAAAGAGTTTTTGAGTCTCAACCCCAACGATAAGATAGCTTTGATAGGCTTTACAACCCATGCTTTGATGCTCTCACCGCTCACGCAAGACCATCGTGTCGTAACCATGGCACTCGATAGTCTCAAAGATGAATACATCCTCACCAAAGGCACAAGCATCCATAAACTCCTCCAAAAGGTTGCCCAATTCCCCGACGAATCCAAAACACTCGTCATTCTTAGCGACGGCGGAGATGAGCCGCTAGAGGATGAAACCATCGCTTTGGCTCGTACCCACAACATCACCATCATAGCCCTAGCCATGGCAACCCCACAAGGTGCTTCGATAGATAGCGATGAGGGAGTCCTTAGAGATACTCAGGGCAATATCGTCATCTCACGACTCAATCCTATGCTTGAACACCTCGCAAAGGCAACGGGGGGAGAGTTTATCACCTTTGGCGATAGGGCCGCTAGAGCAATCCATGAGGCAATCGAAAATCTCAATCAAGCCAAAATCATCGCCCAACAAAGCATCCAAAGCTACTACGACCTCTACTCTATTTTGGTGCTTATCGCTATGGCGTTGTTGCTTCATGCCTATACGACGATATACCTCAAAATTATCGCTCTTTTGGCTCTATGGGGTGTGCATCTTCATGGAGGCGTGATAGAGAACTACTACCTAACCAAAGCCCACAGCTACTTTGAAAAAGGGGAGTACAATCAAAGCATCAAGACCCTAACCACGCTCAAACCCTCACAACAATCGCAAATGCTACTTGCCAATAGCTACTACAAACTGCAAGCCTATCACAAAGCCAAAGCCCTCTATCAATCGATCCAAACCACCAATCCCGCACTCAAACACCAACTCTACCACAACTTAGGCAACTGCGAAGCCCAGCTTCACTACTACGACAAAGCCAAAAACTACTACATCAAAGCATTGCAACTCTCCAAAAGCCCTCAAACGTGGCACAATCTTGAACTCGTAACGCAACTTCAAGAGAGATTTAATGCTCAATTAGGCACTACCAATCCCACAGGAGGAGCGAGTCAAAGCAACGATAACGAAGAGGATTTCAGTGAAAAAGAGGGAGAAGAGGAGTCCAATGAGGGTAGCAGTGGAAGTGGAAGTAGCACAAGCGATAGAATCAAGCTCGATACCAAAGCCCTCCCCTCCCCTGCTTCCAAACCCATTAGCTCCAAAGCCTATGAGCTTATCAACAAAGGATACATCCACGAAGAAAAACCGTGGTAATAAGGTCAAATCATTGATGTGCCTCTACAAACTCCTCGTAGCTTCCTTTGAAATCAATAATGCTCTTGTCTTCGTTGATTTTGATAATGCGATTGGCAAAAGCGTCAATGAGTTCTCTATCGTGAGAGACACAAATCACACCGCCTTGGTATTGATGCAACGCTTCACCCAAAGCCACGATGGCTTCAAGGTCAAGGTGGTTGTTGGGTTCATCAAGTACCAAAAAGTTGCAACTATCCATCATCATTTTTGAAATCATCATACGGTGCTTTTCGCCCCCACTGCAACTGCCTACCTTTTTTTCTTGATCTTCACCCGTAAAGAGCATTCTGCCTAGACATTTGCGAATCTCATCAATGTGCCACATGGGATCAAATCCTTGAAGCCAATCGTAGAGTTTATCATCTCCCTTAATCATCTCCGTTGTGTTTTGAGGAAAGTAGCTTGTAGCAATGGTTTGACCCCAATTGTAATTACCGCTATCGGCTTGGGTTTTGCCCATAAGAATCTCTAGCAACGTGGTTTTGCCTACGCCATTAGAGCCAATAAGGGCTATTTTGTCGCCTTTGTCGATTTTGAGGCTTAGATTGGAAAAGACAACTTGTTCATCGTAGCTTTTTGAAAGCTCGTTGATAAACAATACCTCATTGCCAATATCACGGTGGGGCTTGAAAACGATAGAGGGATCACGGCGAGAGGAGAGTCGAATCTCGGCAATATCGAGTTTTTCAAGTTGTTTTTGGCGACTCGTGGCTTGTTTGGCTTTGGAGGCGTTGGCGGAGAAACGGGCGATAAATTTTTCAAGCTCCTCTTTCTCTTTGAGGGCTTTGTCTCGTGAACTCTCTTGTTGTTTGGCTATCAATGTAGAGGCAATGTACCAATCATCGTAGGTACCCGTAAACTCTCTAATGCTCGAAAAATCCAAATCCAAAATATGCGTCACTACACCGTTTAAGAAGTGTCTATCGTGCGAAATGACGATCAAAACACCCTCGTGGCGTTTAAGCTGCTCCTCTAGCCATGAGATGGTTTCGATATCAAGGTTGTTGGTAGGCTCATCAAGAAGCAAAATATCGGGATTGAGAAAGAGTACTTGGGCTAATAAAATCTTAAATTTATCGGCACTGGGAATCGAACTCATAAGATTCTGGTGCATCGAGGCATCA
>DYMA01000207.1 GCA_020721815.1 Sulfurovum sp.
GCTGTTTTTATTTTAAGGTTTTTGGGGTAGAGGGGGGTGAGTGGTTACAAACTTTCAATTGTAAAAGCATAGCACAACTTTGCAATACCTCTCCCTCTTTATCTCGGTATTTGATATTGTGAAAGTAATCATTATCAACTTTAGATTGTGTTGTAGTTGGTACGCCAATAAATAAATCAGCCGTAAGTTGTCGAATCACTATGACAGGTCTTGTAAACTCTTCACCTTTTCCATATTGCTCATTGCCTACATTGTAGCCTAATTTTGCCCAAAAAATATCTCTTGATTTTATGGTCAGTCGCATCTTTTTATTTACAATCTCTTTTTTGACTCTATTCCATTGATTAAGATGATAAATGACATCTCGATCCATTCTCCAACCCCTCCGCCAATTCCAGCAACTCCAAATAGGCATCGCTTTTGGTTTCGTAGAGTTTTTCGAGCTTTATTAACTCTTCGCTAAGTGTGGAGAGTCCCTTCTCTTGATAGCATTGGGGATTGGTTAGGCATTGGTTGATGGTTTGGATTTGAACTTCAAGTGCCTCAATCTCATCGGGCAAGGTTGCTAGGGCTTGTTGCTCTTTGTAGCTGAGTTTGGTTTTGATTTTGGGTTTGGGTTTGGGAGTCTCTTGGATGATAGCACTCTCGAAGGCTTCAAGCTCTTTGATCTCTTTCTCAATAAGCAAATACTCACTGTAGTTTTGATACGACTCCTCAATGACTCCGTTGTTTTTGAAAATAAAAAGCTTTGAGGCGATTTTGTCGATAAAGTACCTATCGTGCGAGACAAAGATAATAGCTCCCCAATAGTTGATAAGTTTCTCTTCCAAAATATTAATCGTTTGAATATCAAGGTCATTGGTAGGCTCATCGAGAATGAGACAATCAACCTCATAGCTTAGTAGCAAAGCCAAAGCGACACGGTTTTTCTCTCCACCGCTAAGCAAACCGACCTTTTTGTTGAGATACTCTTGGGGAAACAAGAAGCTTTTGAGGTAGCCAAAGACGTGCATATTTTTACCATTGACATTGACAATATCTCCGCCATTGGGGCAAAAGGTCTCAATGAGGCTCTTTTCATCATCGAGCATATCACGGTGTTGGTCAAAGTAGCCGATTTTGAAATCACCTTGGGCTATGACCCCCGAAGTAGGTTTGATTTTACCCAGCATAAGTCGCAAAAGCGTCGATTTGCCTGAGCCATTGGGACCTACGACGGCGATTTTATCTTTTTGCAACACCCTTGTGCTAAAATCCCTAATGAGCTCTTTGTGAGCGATGGAGTAGGAGAGGTTTTCGATATCAAAGAGCATCTTTTTTTTGGATACTCCCTCTTCACGGTTGAAGTGCTTTTTTTCTCTTTCGAGTTCGACTTTCATTTTGTGGATAAGCGTGGGGTTGATTTTGGCTTGGTCTCGCAGCTCATAGACTCTCTTTTTGCGTCCTTGATTGCGTTTTTCTCGTGCCTTGACTCCTTGTGCCAACCACGCCTCCTCTTGTTTGAGAAAACGTAGTAGATTATCATGCTCTTTGGCTAGAGATTTCATACGCTCCTCTTTTTGTACCAAATAGCGATTGTATCCCCCATTGTAGGATACCAACCCTCGATTTTCTACCTCTATTACCCGTGTGGCAATGGTGTCAATGAAGTATCTATCGTGCGAGATGAAGAGTAGGGTAAATTTCTCTTTGAGCAGTATCTCCTCCAAAAACTCCACCATATAGACATCCAAATGGTTGGTAGGCTCATCAAGTAGTAACACATCGGGTTTTTTGAGAATCAACGAAGCCAATGCCACACGACGTTGCTCACCCCCCGAAAGTGTGACTACAAGCCGATTTTCATACGTTTTAAGCTTAAACTCTTGCAATACCCGCTCAATCTTATCGTCCAAACTCCATGCGTTGTGATGGTCAAGATAGTTGCTAAGCCTTGCGTGTTCGTCAAGTAGAGCTTTGTTGTCGTACTCCAAAGCCAGTTGCAAAGAGAGAGTATCGTAACGCTCTTTGATGGCTTTTAGCTCTCTAAGCTCATTTTCTATCGCATCACGAACATTGAGCGAAGCATCAAATCGAGGTTGTTGGGAGAGCATCTCAATGGTTATGGATTGATTGACGATACGTTTGCCCTCACTGGGTTCTTCATCGCCTGTGATAATTTTCATCAGTGTCGATTTCCCGCACCCATTTTGCCCCACAATGGCAATCCGCTCCCCCTCACCTAGATGAAACGAAACATCTTCAAGTAGAATTTTTATATCGTATTGTTTGTGTATATTAAACAGATCAACAAGTGCCAAAATAACCACCAATTTTTTGGTTTATTTTAGCGTAATATTCGACCTTGCACACTTAAAAATTACCCCATTAAAATAGGTCATTGACAACATTGTGAAGCAATCCAAAACATTATAGACTGCTTCGTGCCTCGCAACGACAAAAAATCAAATCCATTTGAATAGTAAGCTTTTGGTGGGTGCTACCTGCGAAGCCCAACAAGAGAACATCAAAAATTAAGAAACTCTGTGCTATAACCATCAAAAAAAATTTGGAGAGCAATATGAATAATACATTACGCATTGGAAAATATGAATTAAGCAGTCGATTGATAGTAGGAAGCGGAAAATACGATAGTTTTCAAACAACACTTGATGCGACACTTGCTAGTGGAAGCGAGTTGATTACTGTGGCGGTTAGACGAGTAAACATTACCGACCCTGCACAAGAGAACCTTATGAGCTATTTTCACAATACCAACGTGAAGTTTTTGCCAAACTCCGCAGGGTGTGTCAATGCTCAAGAGGCTATTACTCTTTTTCGTCTCACAAGGGAGGCTACGGGGATTGATTTGATCAAGCTTGAGGTTATTGGCGATACGCAAAAGACGCTATACCCCGATGTAATAGAGACCATCAAAGCGTGTGAAGTGTTGGCAAAAGATGGCTTTACGATTATGGCATACACCAGCGATGACCCTATTATGGCAAAACGACTCGAAGAGGCAGGAGCGCATGCGATTATGCCTTTGGCTTCACCGATTGGGAGTGGATTAGGGATACATAATCGCT
>DYMA01000208.1 GCA_020721815.1 Sulfurovum sp.
AAATCAAAAACTACACCAAAGAGGGCAAAAAACAGTGGCTTAAGATTACCATTAGCCCAATGTTTGATGAAAATGGGTTAAAAGTGGGCTACAGCTCTTATCGAGAGAACATAACCGACAAAAAAGAGCTGGAGTATATCTCCACACACGATACGCTCACGGGGGTACACAACAGAGAGTATTTTCAACAAGCCCTAAACCAAAAGATAAACGTTGCGGTGCGTGAGAATCACTCATTTGGTTTTATTATGCTGGATATTGATCACTTCAAAAGTGTCAATGACACCTACGGACATGCCGTTGGGGATAGCGTACTCAAAAAAGCCACCGAGGCGGTTGCCAAACAGATAGGAGTCCACGATACCTTTGCGAGATGGGGAGGCGAGGAGTTTATTATCATCACACCCCAATCAACCCTTGAAGCGATGGAAGTTTTGATTTTTACCATTCAAAACGCCATTGCCAAAAGCTCCTTTGATCCCGTACCCAATATTACCGTATCTTTTGGCGTGACGCTCTACAAGGTGGGAGATAGTGCCGCATCGATACAAAAACGAGCCGATGATGCACTCTACAAAGCCAAAGCAAACGGAAGAAATTGCTATAAAGTGGAGCTTTAAATATTAAGTTTTTAAGCGTTTGGCAGTGCCAAACCTACAAAATGTGTAACATCAGTTAGATAATATAGATCCAAATCTTCTCATCTATGACTTGCGAGAGGGTATTTTTGATAAGTTCATAGGTCGATGTAGCCCCCAGATTGCACCCTGCACAATTGCCCAAATAGGCGAGTCTTAATTCAATATTGGGATCGTTTCGATACTCCAATAGCGTAATATCTCCGCCATCTTTGATAAGTATGGGGCGGATATAACGGGCAAGTGCGTCGTTGATAATCTCAAGCTGTTGTGCGGTGGTTTTGGCTCTAAAGGCTTTGTTTTCTGTTGCTCCAACAGGGGGTGTTTTGTCGGCTCCGCCCATTTGGGATAGTGCCATGGGGTGTCCGCTTTGGGCTGCTTTGAGCATGGTATCAAATCCCTCTTTGAGCAGGTTTTCATCGGTTCTATCTTTGAGCAACAACAATCCCAATCGAAAACAAGCACTTTGATGATCTTTGGCTACGGCTTTGCGGTAGTACTCTATGGCTCTATCCGTATCCTCTTCTACACCAATCTTGCTTTGGTACATCAAGGCTAGGTTGTAGTTGGCGGACTCATTATCGTAAGCGCTTCCTTTTTCAAACCACTCACGGGCTTTGGTGTAATCTTTCTCTACTCCCTCGCCTTTGAGATACATCAAGCCCAAATTGGTCATGGCTTGGTCATTTTTCATCGTAGCTTCACGACTCCATATCTCAAAAGCTTTGGCGTAATCTTTGGCTCTATAGGCCTTTAACGCTTCTCTGTGTTGCATAAATCGTACTCCCTCGTTTGGTTTTGGCAACTCTTTGCCCCGTTCTAATTGTCGTGCGATGTGTTTACGCAGACACTGTGTTGCCATCTCGATAGCCTCATAGGGGTCTTCGCTGCTCCCTTTGATATCAAAATCGGTATAGATAGCCAAATAGGCATCGCCTATCTCATGCTCTCCTGGATAGACCTCTACGGGATAATCAAGACTCATATAGTACTCTACATCTTTGTGCATTGCGACTCCCTTTTTCTCTATCCTTACGATTGTTTTGAGATGCTAATGCACAAACTATTCCGCTTGATGAAGAAGATACTCCAATCGTAGTTTGGGATACTAGCTTACTTTTGCAAGTCTTTTTTGGCTAGAATATCCAAATTCAAAAAAGGTTAGATATGCAACCCAACGAAATCAAACCCGATACCCAACTTTGTACCATTATTGGCTACAATGCCCAAACGGGGAGCTGTAGAAAATATTTTAATCGCATACTCAAAGATAGTGGTCTAAATGCCACGGCTATTGCGCTCAATATCAAAGAGGAGCATTTTGCCTTTACGATGCAAAATCTTGCTAACTCCAAAGTCGATAAGATGATTATTGAGTATGAGTTTGGCGTGGAGGCTTTGAGCTATTGCCATCAAGCCAACTCTACCCAATATGTCGATTTTGTAGAGATTGCCAATGGCAAAATAGTCGGCTTCAATTTAGACGAAGAGCTAAGCCACCTTGTAAACACCAAATTCCTAGACCAACGCTCCATTTTGGCACTCAAAATGATGCTAATCGCCCATCGATGGTATAATGTGGATGTTGAGATAGATAAGATACCGTTGATAATAGAGTAAAGGAGATTTATGGACTATTGGTTAGTGAGAGCAAAATGGGGTGATGATGATAAAACAACTCTATTTATGCAAAACGATTATTGGGTCAATGGATACGATGATAAGTATATTGATGTCGTTAAACGGGTGCAAGAGGGTGATATTTTGCTGTTGGCTGACAACTCACTCATCAACTATTATGCTATTTGTGTCGCCAACGAGGAGGATGGAAAGTATTTATCTGTTGATGGTTGGAAAAAATTTAACAAACCTATAGCCTTTCCTGCCAAAGGTGCTTATATCAAAACGATTGTTAAAATTAATGATACTCAATTGATTGAAAAGAGCAAGAAAGGTGTTGAGGAATTTTTTAATGCAGTAAAAAAAGTAGAACTCTATAAAGAAAAAAACGATAATCGAAACAGTGTTATCTATTTAAACGAATTAATACGCTTTGAAAATGAAGCCAAACAAAAAGATATTTGCAGAGAAATTATTGCTCTTCACCAAAAGAGTGATTTTGAAAACTTTGAAAGCGATTATTATAAAGCAGTTTATAAAGCTTGGATTTTGCTAGGAGATTTAAAAAATATTATTGCTTTTGGTAAAATAGCCGAAGAAAAAATATATTACTACGATGTAGAAAACTTATATCAAACAATCATTTCGGAGGATAACTATAAAGTCACCCAAGAGGTTTTTAATTATCTCATTGAGCGATGGGCTAAAGTGGTTGTAAAACATCAAGATACTCTTGGTAAAAAATGTCCAGTTTCACAACGTTATGGTTACCTAGCATTCTAAACACAAGCGATAGAC
>DYMA01000209.1 GCA_020721815.1 Sulfurovum sp.
ACTGGGGGCTTTAAGTGCTTTAAGCTATCTTTAATTTGGGAAGATTCGTTTTAAGATAGATTATATCAAATAGTTTCTTTGATGTTTACTTTTACGCCCCTGCTCAATTGATTTGAAAACTATCTTGAATCTCTCTTTTGCAAACGGATGTTGCACACTTTTAATAGCGTTTCAACTGTACAATTTATAACCGTGTTTTTTTTGAGAGACAACAAAACAAACCGCTTTGAGATCAAGCATCACCGTAGTGCCTAAGTTTTTGACGGATTTGATATCGATACCAATGCCGTATCTATCGCAATAGCTCTTGACTATGGCTAGACCTATCCCTTTGCCTTCATAGGTGTTGGTAGCTTGAAAGTAGCGTTCAAAAATAGCTACCATTTGACTCTCATCGATCCCTATGCCCATATCGACAATATGCACTCTTTTATTTTTAAGAAAAATATCAATAGGACTCTCCTTGTCGCTGTATTTCATCGCATTGTACAAAATATTATCAATCACCTTTTCAAATCCGATTTTATCAAGATAGAGTACAAGCTCCAAAGGTTCGTGAAGTGTGATAGGATTTCGTCCTAGCTCCATAAGCGTCTCAACCCGCTCACGCAGTAGATTTTTAAGCTCAAAAGGCTCTTTTTCAACGGTAGCTATCTCTTTTTTGATGGAGTAGCTTAGCTCCACATAGAGACGTTTAAGGCGTTTGGAGGACTCATCGATACGCCTTAAACGTTTGAGTGTTTTGGCATCGGGATTGCTTTTGGCTATCATGGCACTGTTGGCTTGAATGGTAGCAAGAGGGATATTAAGCTCATGAAGCGTCTCTTTGGTAATATGAAGCAAGGCATCATCGAGTGCTTTTTGACGCTCAACAATATAAGCAATAAGCAAATATCCCAGCATCGTCGCAAAAAAAAGCCCTACCATGGAGGAGAGAATAAAATTGGTAGGCGAATAGCCAAAGCGATCAATATAGAGATAGATGGTTGCTACCATAATCAAAGTGGTAAGCGTATAGACAAAGGTGAGAAAAAAGGGATTTTTAGAGTGCAAAGGCGTATCCTACCCCACGGATATTTTTGATTCTATCGGGAAAATACTTTTTGATTTGCGTCACATAGACCCTAATAGCTCCACTGCTGCTCTCCTCTCCTGGTGCCCATAGGCGTGATTGGATCGTTTCAAAACTCACCAAATTGCCTTTTGCTTCTATCAAAATCAACAAAAGCAACGCCGCTTTTTGACCCAACTCCAAAAGATTTTCGCCTTGATAGAGCATTTTGGTTTGAGTATCAAATCGGTAGCGGTCAATCTCAACGGTTGTATTGCGAAGGGTGCGTTTAAGCAAAGCATCCAGACGCAAATGAAGCTCATCGAGATCTAGGGGTTTTTTGATATAGTCATCAGCACCCGCTGCAAAACCATTACGCAAGGAGGCTTTATCATCACGAGAGGTGATAAAAATCGCAGGAGTAGTATCGCCACTTTGACGTAGCCTTGTCAAAAGCTCAAAGCCACTCTCGTAGGGCAAATTGACATCAAAGAGGTAACAATCAAAGTTGTGTTGGTAGCTAAGTTCAAGGGCGTAGTAGGGATCAAGGGCAAAAGAGACCTTGTGTCCCAAATCCTCCAAAAAATCTTGAAGTGTTTCATTGAAGAGTTTGTCATCTTCAAGGATTAAAATATCAGCCATAAGGCATCCTACATATACATCCCGCCATTGACTTTGAGTGTCTCACCTGTAATATAGCTTGAGTGGTCACTAAGCAAAAATGCGACACTATCGGCTACTTCTGTAGCATTCCCAAAGCGTCCCAAAGGAATTTTGGCAATAAATCCTGCTTTTATCTCCTCTTTGAGTACATCGGTCATTTGCGTGGCTATAAATCCAGGGGTAATGGTATTAAATCTCACTCCTCTTGAAGCTCCCTCTAGGGCAAAAGATTTACTCATAGTAATCAGTCCACCTTTGGAAGCGGAGTAGTTGGTTTGCCCCATATTGCCTGTCTCACCTACAATCGAAGCGATATTGACGACACTTCCAAAGCGTTGTTTGCTCATCACCTTAATAGCTTCTCGACATCCAATAAAAGCCGATTTTAGATTGGCTTCAATGACACTCATAAACTCATCGGTTTTCATTCTCATAGCCAATTTATCATTGGTAATCCCCGCATTATTAACCAGATAACTAAGCTCTCCATCGGTAGTAACAATATGCTTAATCGCCTCAACAAAAGCATTTTCATCACTTACATCAAAGCCAATAATATCGCACACTCCACCCATCTCTTTGATAGAGTGAGCTACCGCTTTTGCATCCTCTTCGCCAAAGCGGTAATTAATCCAAACTTTGAGTCCATAAGAGGCTAATGTTTTGGCGATTTGTGCGCCAATTCCACGGCTTGAACCTGTAACGAGTACATTTTTTCCACTAAATTTCATAAAACTCCTTTTTAGTTGCAATAAAGTTGATCATCGGGGAATAAAATCTCACGAATGCGTAAAAACTCTTCGTAATCTTTGTCGTTGATAGCGTCTGAACAGATGATTTGATTGAGCTGGTCAAGAACTTTGTATTTGGTGTATTTATCATCTTTGAGTGCTTCACGAACCAATGCGGCATGCTCTTCGATGTCGTAATCCTCATCCATAATGGCGTTTAAAAACTGCTCCGCCTCACCCTTGTCGCACCCAAAATCTTGATCCATCAATCGACAAAACAGAGGAGTCTCTTTGGCTACATCTCGCTTATCGACTTTGATAATGTGTGCCAAGATGGTGGCTACTGATTTTTTGATCTTTTGCTCCATACGAAACTCCTAGTTAAAATTGTATTATCTTACTATATAATTGTTTTTTAGTCAAGCTTCTTACTCCACGACAAAGCAAAAAAAATATCGTATCCGTTCGCCCTGAGCTTGTCGAAGGGTCGAAGGGTCTTGGATTTGATGTACTTCGACAAGCTCAGTACGAACGATAAATTAAACAGGCTAATCGGTTAGCTCCTCCTGTTACCAATCGTATCCATAAGTGATG
>DYMA01000210.1 GCA_020721815.1 Sulfurovum sp.
TTTCAATTCCATTTCTGTGGGGTGAGTGGTTACTTTCTTTTAAAATTTTGTACAACTTCAAAAAGTTTAAAGTCAAGCCCCGACCCCGAATTTTCCGATAGAGGTGAGAGCCGTAACCCTTTTGCAAAAGAGGGCTCAAGCCCACGCGCTGAGAGTAGAACGCCTCGTGCGCCACGAAGCGACGCTCCAAGAGCGCCTCGTTCAGAAAGCTCAAGTCGTCCCAAATCAGCCCCTAGAAATGCTTACAAAAAAGACTAATTTAGCTTTAACACCTTTACATGTAAGGAAAAATCCTTACATGTAAATACCTAAACCTTCAATTTTTAATTCTCCACTTTCCATTCTCAATTATACTTAAACCAAAACCCTTGCCCTATTTTGATGACATCGGTGTTGGTAAGTTTCTTATACGCATCATTTTCCATGACCCACACCACAGCATTGGGGTAAAGCGCTAAAATGTCGCTGACTTTGACTTCATAGCCAAAGCCTAACAAGTACCATTTGTTTTCAAGATAGGTTTTATCTTCAAATTTTAAAAGCGTATCGGTTCTTATACCTTGGAAGTGGATATAATCTTGAGGACTAGGAAGGATAGAATGGGGTATGCCTACAAAGAGTCCTTCTCCGTTTTTGAGTTTAAGGCTAACACCTCTCTCCCATTTATCCCAATGGTATTCATCACCCTCTGCACTTATAAATTTAAACTTCCATCCAATGGTTGACATATTTTGAATGAGACTAGAGACATCAAACTCATCGTTGGTGTTAAAAGGCACAGCGATAAGGTTCCACCCTTGTGTGACTTGCACACTGGCGTAAACTTGGTTGGGGTCAATGTAAACGCTGGAACTGGAAGAGCTTTCCGAGCTTGAACTACTACTGCTTACGGAGGAGGAAGAGAACGAAGTGACGAGCTGTCCACTACGCACACAACGAACATAGAACGAAAAACCCTCATCGTACCAATCGCCGTCGCCGAAGTTGAAAACGACAACCCACGCAAAGGACGGGACGCTAGCAACCGTAGTAGAAGACCAGTAACCGTTCGAAGCGACATATTGGAAGGTTGTGTCATCGATAAGAGGAGCTGATACTTTGCCATAATCCACAAGTGTTTTCAGCTCTTCAACAGTTGGAAGTCGCCAGTCAGTTTGACCACCCAATGTGAGGTCTTCACAGTAGCCTCCTGCACTTGCCCAATCCATCGTTGAGCCTACGGCATCATCTTGCCACACCAAACCCGTGGCATTGTCTGTAACCGTGCCATTGGCATCACGGGTATAACTACGTGCTATGCCCTCCTCTTGGTAGGTGCCATTATCCCCCGCTTGGTAAACAGTCGTTTGTCCCGTTTGAAGCACAGGCCCATCCGCATAGAGCGTCAAAAAGCCAAGCAGTAAAAGTGTTACTATCTTTCCCATTAATATCCTCCTTTTGTAAGATTTATTGTAACCACTCACCCCACAGAAATGGAATTGAAATTGCTTTAGAATTATCATGAACACAAAAATAAAATATCAATTTTCAATCAAGTCGGCAGAAGAGCTAGACAGACTCTCTCATGAAGAGCTTTTAAACTATGTCAAAGATCTTCAAAAGAATATCAAACAAGAAAAACCACCAAAAAACTCAACCAATTCAGCAATACCAACGGGTAAAGAGATTACTACTCCTAAGAGAAATCAAAGCACGAGAAAAGCAGGTGGCAAGAATGGTGGACAGTATGGTCATGTGGGTGCAACTCTTAAACAAACAGATACACCTGATGAGATGATAGATATTGAGTTTAAGATAGGTAGCTGTAAAAAGTGTGGATTTGATTTATCGGCAGTATTGGCTAGACTTCATGAAAAAAGACAAGTCCTAGATTTAGACCTACACGATACGCTTCAAAAGATTACGCAATATCAGAGCTATTCTAAAGAGTGCCCACGGTGTGGGGCTATTAACCATGATAATAGCTATCCCCAAATGGTAACACCTCATATAAGTTATGGTAAAAACATTATGGCACTTGTTGTATATCTCAGTGTCGTTCACTATCTTTCATACACAAGAATAGTAGAAGCTCTAAAAACGATGTACAAGATGACCCTCTGTGAGGGTAGTATTGATAGCCTTCTTAAAAGAGCCAGTAAACTATCGACGAATGAGATAGAGACAATCGTATCTGGATTATCTATAGCCAATAAGGTAGGAATAGACGAAACAGGGGTAAGGGTGAATGGCAGTAGAGATTGGAACTGGGTATTTCAAAACGATACGTGTACGTTTATTACCTACAATGCATCACGAGGTTCTAAGGTAATAGAGGAAAACTTTGAAGATGGGTTTGCTAATGCTATTGTTGTTCATGATAACTATTCATCTTACAGTCAACTCATAGCCAAAGGGGAGCAACTTTGTTTAGCGCATAAACTAAGAGATTTAAATTATGCCATAGAGTGTGATAACGCACAAGTGATGAAAGACATGAAGTTAGTCTTGCAAGAAGCTATGATGGATCACAAACTAGCTTTGTCTCAATCTCAAAGGGAGATTTTAAAAGAACACTATCTTCTCATATTTGATACGCTCTTAAAAACAGAAGTGAAAGAGAAGAGTGAAACACACAAACAGATAAAATCACTCTTGAAAGGAAGAGACAAAATCTTTACATTTCTACTTTATCCCACTGTGCCTCCTGATAATAATGGAAGTGAAAGAGCTATTAGAAATCTAAAAGTAAAACTCAAAGTGTCTGGGCAATTCAAATCACCTCAAGGTGCAAAAGATTATGCAACGCTACGATCCATTGTTGATACTGCAAGAAAAAGAGGAATGAACGCGTTTGATACCATGAGAGATATTTTTAGTGGCAGGTCTGTTTTTTAAAGATGGTTTAGGGCTGGTTTTTTATTGAGGGAATATGGGGTGAGTGGTTACAATTTCGATTTATCTTTCCCTCTTTAAAACGGCACTGAAATTGCTTTTTCTTTTTTAAAAAAGAGGCTAATTTTATATGTTGACAAAC
>DYMA01000211.1 GCA_020721815.1 Sulfurovum sp.
TGGGTTACATTATAGCATATTTAGGAGGAGCTAACCGACTAGCCTGTTAGAGTTTATATTAGCAGAAGTAATATTTATGGCACTCTTTGGAATACTCAAAGGATACAACACCTATAAAGAGTTATCGGTATGGATGCAATACAATAGTGATAACACAATATTTAAAAAGGTATTCCAAAAAGAGACGGTAGTAATACCCTCCAAATCAACACTGCACAATATTATGATCAATGTAGGCAATAATGCACTAGAGAGTATCTTTAGAGAGTGCTTCTCTAAATATATTGATAAAAAAGGTATAGCAATCGATGGAAAGTGGTTAAGAGGGAGTGATGTGAATGGTCAATATACACAAGCCAAACATAAATCCGTACTCAATGTATTGGATAAAACCACAAAGATAGTCTTTGCTCATAGCTTTTTGGGAGATGAGAAAAAGAGTGAGATACCAGCATTTCAAGAGTTGTTGGATGATGGGGTATTTAGCAGTGAGGGACAAATATTCTCTTTTGATGCACTCCTTACACAAGTAGATATTCTCAATACAATAGATAAACAAGGCAATAGATATATAGCCAAAGTAAAAGATAATCAACTCCATCTCAAAAGAGACATCATAGCCATAGCAAAAGGCTTCAAAACCCCTACAGACTCCTATGAAGATGGTAAGTTTGAGTATCTTACAGAAAATAATAAATACGTTTCAAGAAAAGTAGAAGTGTTCCAAAACAGAGATTGTGATTTGGTCATGTATCATAACAAAATAAACAATATCAATAGCATCATCAAGATAACCAAAACACTTACCGATGCAAAAACACAAAAAGAGACAACGACTGTTGAATATCTCATTGCCAACTTTAAAACGACAGCAAAAGATTTTAAAGATATCACACTCCAACACTGGAGAGTAGAGACATACCATTACCATTTAGATATGCTTACCCAAGAAGATGATCATAAAGCCTATGTAGATCCTTTTAGTATGGCTATACTTAGAAGTTTTACCATTAACCTCTATCAGCTCTTTTTGAATGCCAATAAAGATAAAAAAGTGTTAGTAGGTGGCAAAACAACCATGGCAGAGATTAAAAGAAGTGCTCTTCATTGTGATGAGTTTGTCTCTGATTTATTGGAGCAGTGACAATAGTTTAATTAGCATCATTTAACCCATACCATCTATCATTACCATTGCAAAAGCTACAGCTATGTCAAAAAATCCGAGATTTATAACTTTTTATTATGGATTCTTGCTTGTGATAATAAAATATAAAATCTATCCCAAAAAGAGGGTTTTTAGGGTGATGATTTGAAGAGTTTTTCGCATGATTATGGGGTGTTTTAGCTTGGGTTAAGATTTCATTGGATTTGCCTATATGCCATTGTATTGATAATTGATGCTAGGTGCTTACCTATGATGATTTTCATCAACAACAATCATTTTATCGTGAATAGTCAAAACTTTATCACAAAAGGGAAGCATTCGCTCATCGTGCGTAACCATTATAATGGATACATTCTGTTCTCGTGTTATTTTTTTGAGCAGTTGTACGACACTTATTGCTCGTTCTTTATCGAGTGCTGCGGTAGGTTCATCGGCCAAAATGATACTGGGTTTGGAGACTAAAGCCCTTGCAATAGCTACTCTTTGATTTTGTCCACCGCTCAATTGGCTTGGCATGTATTTGATTTTATCATAGAGTTCAAGATACTCAAGCACCTCTTTTACTCGCTCTTTTACTACTTGTGGCTTGACTCTGTTTTGTAGAGACAAGAGTGATATATTCTCTTCCACATTTAAAAAAGGTATGAGATAGTGGGCTTGAAATATAAATCCTATCTGTTCTCGTCTAAGTTTTCTTGAATCTTTAATAAGCCATTTTTCATCATAAACGGCACTATCGCCAATCATAATTTTACCACTCGTAGGCTCAAGTACGCATCCTAGCATCATAAGCAGAGTTGTTTTGCCCGAACCACTGGGTGCAACAAGTGCTGCTAATTCGCCTTTGTTTAAAGAAAAGTTAGCTTTGTTGATGACTGTAATTAAACCTTCGGAGCTTTTAAAACTCTTAACCAAATCGATAATTTCAATTGCTTTTTTAGACATTTTATCCACCTATTGCTTGTGCTGGGTCTGTTTTTATCACTTTATATATTCCAAATAGAGATGCCAATGCCGAAAAGAGAACAATAATGACAAAAAGCATGATAGAATCAAAAAACTCCAAAAGTACTCTTTTGGGAAACTTTTCCGCTATCGAATGCGCAAAAATATTACCACTCAAATAGGCCAATAGGCTTAGTACTAATGTCTCTTGCAAAATCATTCCCGATATTGTAGTGTTGGGTATGCCTATAAGTTTCATAATAGAAATCTCTTTTATCTTCTCTATAGTCATTGTATAGATAATCAATCCTATAATAACAATTGAAACTACAATCAAGATTACCGTAAACATTCCAATTTGTTTGGATGATTGTTTGATGACCTTTTGCAATAGAAGATTCTCTTGTTGTGCGGTTGTAAAAGTTTTTGTATAGGTTGATTTTGCTATCTCTTGTGAAATAGCGTCAATATCGTAGCCAAATTTGACAGATGCAACGATAGCATTGACAAGAAGAGGATTTGTACCGCTAATGCCTCTTCGCTCATCACTTCTAATGCGTTCATTGGTATATGTAAATTGAAGCATTTGTGCATCTTGTAAGGATGTAAAGATAAGATAATCGCCACTGTTTGATACACTATCTTGCGTAATGCCAACAACTTCATATTGGTCTCTTCCTAGTGTAATCGTATCGCCAATATCGTATCCTAGCTGTTTTGAAACCACTATCTCAAAGTGTTGTTTTTGAATTTTTCTACCTTTAATGATTTTGGATGGATTAATTACTTCTATGGATTGCGTAATATCGTATCCAACAAGCATGACTTTAAAATCTTTGTAACCACTCACCCCATCACCTAAGCCAAAATTAAAGTAAAAAA
>DYMA01000212.1 GCA_020721815.1 Sulfurovum sp.
CTATCGCTTGTGTTTAGAATGCTAGGTAACCATAACGTTGTGAAACTGGACAATTTAAAAAAGAGAGTATAACTATCGTGACAAAGATAAAGGTTTTGGTTTGCGTTGATAATGGCTTGAACATATTGATTAACTCTATCCTTTTTAAAAACATTATACTCACTTTTTAATTTAACTCCTCTCAATTGTGAGCTACTATTTAGCATCCTTTGCTATAATTGCCAAATGAAAAATATAGAGATTTCCAATACAGCCAATTTGCCAACACAATACGGCAATTTTAAAATACAATCGTTTAGAGAACAACTCCCCCATGATAGACGTGAACATCTGGTCGTCTTTACCCAAGAGTTACCCACTACGCCCAATGTGCGTATCCACTCCGAATGCCTTACGGGCGATGTTTTGGGTTCGCTTAAGTGCGATTGCGGTGAGCAGTTGCATTATGCCCTTAGGTATATCAACGAACACGGCGGTATGGTCATCTATCACCGTCAAGAGGGACGAAATATCGGACTTTTTAACAAAGTCAATGCCTATGCTTTGCAAGATAATGGACTCGATACGATACAAGCCAATCACCAATTGGGATTTGAAGCCGATGAGCGTACTTATGATATTGTTGAGTTTATTTTGCATTATTTTGACATCAAACGCATCAAGCTTTTGACCAACAATCCTACCAAAATCAACTCCCTCAAATCGGTAGAGATAGTAGAGCGTTTGGAGATCAAAATCGATGCCAATCCCTTCAATCAAAACTACCTTTGGGTCAAAAAAAGCTCCATGGGACACCTGCTATGAGACTCTCACAACTGCTTCAATCCAACCAAATAGAGCTTCATGATACCCAAATCCAAAAGCTTGAAACCTTTGCCCAAACGCTCCATGAGTGGAACCGCATCCACAATCTCACAGGAGCCAAAGATATAGAAACAATCTATAAAAACATCCTCGATTCGCTCTATCCTATTACCTTTGTCGATACTCCTCAAACACTGCTTGATGTTGGTAGCGGAGCGGGGTTTCCTGCCTTGCCTTTGGCTATGGTGCTAGAACAAACTCAAGTGGTATTGTGCGAACCGTTGCACAAACGGGTGGCGTTTTTGAAATACGCTGCTTTGGGGCTTGATAATGTCACCGTCGTTGCCAAACGTGTAGAGGATTTGGTGCATGAACCTTTTGAACTCATTACCTCACGAGCCGTTACCAATACCCAAATGCTTCTCAATCTTACGCAGCATCTAGCCAATAGGCACAGCCGCTATCTTTTTTACAAAGGCAATCGTTTGTTTGATGAGGTTAAGAGTCTCAAAAATCAGTTAGATTATGATATAGTTCAAAAAGACCAACGCAACTATCTCTACATAAAGAGTCGCAAATGATAATAAAATTAATCTTTTTAGCCATTGTTCTATACGGTAGCTATAAGTTTTTGGGTGGCAAATTTCCCACGCTAAAGCTTAAAACCAAAGAGGAAAAAAAGCTTGAAGAAGATACCCTTGTGGAGTGCCAAACCTGCTCTACCTTTGTCACCACCAAAGAGGCTATCGTCTCCAAAGGCAACTACTACTGCTCACGAGAGTGTGCCAATAAAGTTTAAAGGGTATCTCTAAAAACTCTATTTTAGATTACTTCGGCTTTGTCATTGACAACATTGTGAAGCAATCTAGGTTTTTGGCGACGCTATAAAAATAACACCAAAGGAAAAAGTTATGAAAATTTTTGGACATCCATGGATAGAGAGTAAAAAGTTTCATCGAGTCTATCGAGTTGAAGAGATTGAAGCGATTGAACCCAATAGCATTGCTTTGCTTGAACCGCTTGTGGAGTCGATTGAATTGGCAAAATATTGTCTCAAACACTCCATTGAATACGTTATCCCCGTAGGCACAATCAAAGAGGCGATTTTTGCCAATGAACTGGGGGCTACCTATATGATTTGCAAAGAGGAGAGTGGCTTTATGATTCAACCCATCGCACAACACTATCTCTTTGATACCCAACTGCTCGTACTCATATCGGATGAAAAAGAGATAGCCAAACTCGCACTTCAAGGCATGGATGGGGTTGTCTTTGCTGATGTTATTCAATAATGAATGCGTTACGTCAATACCCTCTCACCTACACGCTTCTAGCTATCAATCTATTGGCGTATCTCTATAGTTTTTTCTATGGCGGTAGCTTTTTAGATATTTCACCCCAAAGCCTTGTTGAGATAGGGGGAGTTTTTCCGCCTTTTGTGGTGCTTCAAGAGGAGTGGTATCGCATTGTTGTTTCGATGTTTTTACACGGGGGCTTGATTCATTTGGCTTTCAATATGGTAGCTTTGGTTGTTATAGGAGAAGCTATCGAACGCTACTTTAGAGGATTTGACTACCTAAGTATCTATTTTATTAGCGGTATTATCGGTGCATTAGCCTCTATCTATTTTCATCCGCTTGGTGTAATTATCGGGGCTTCGGGGGCTATTTTTGGGATTTTTGGTGCAACGGTAGGCTTTTTTGTCGCCAACCGCCACGCTATGATGGGACAATTTAAAGAGGTAATGCACAACGTAGGCTTTATTTTGGCTCTCAATTTGGGCATTGGTTTGTTTTTCCCCAATGTCGATATGGTAGCACATATCGGTGGATTGCTCTTTGGTTTGGGTGCGGGATTTTTGGCAACCCTCAACTATCGACTCTATTGGGGCTACATTGTCGCTTCTATCGTAGGTATCGTCATGTTTGCACGCTATCTACCCTCTATTTATACCTCAATGGTGTAGCGATACTTTACCTCAACCCCTCTATCTCCTCTTTACTAAGCGTGGTAATCATCATAATCGTTTGGGTATCCAGCCCTTTTTGAAGAGATTTTTTGGCTATCTCTAGCTCTTTTTGTTTCATGCCTTGTTCGACCCCAATCTCAATTCCCTCTCTCACTCCCTCAAGTTTGCCTATTACGTACGTAC
>DYMA01000213.1 GCA_020721815.1 Sulfurovum sp.
TTCCATGGGTTACATTATAGCATATTTAGGAGGAGCTAACCGACTAGCCTGTTAATCTTTTATTCAAACCGCTCTTTTAAAATATCTTTAGCTTGTATCATATCTTTGTCGCCTCTTCCTGAGAGGTTGATGAGGATGGTTTGACCCTCTACATTTTTGAGTTTTTTGAGATAGGCAACGGCGTGAGAACTCTCAAAGGCTGGGATAATTCCCTCTTTTTGCGATAGCCACACAAACGCCTCCATTGCCTCATCGTCGGTAATATGGTCGTAGGTTACTACTCCGCTATCTTTCAAAAAGGCGTGCTCAGGTCCAATACCTGGATAATCAAGCCCTGCCGAAATAGAGTGCGCCTCCTCTATCTGCCCATCTTCATCTTGCAACAAATAGCTCAATTGTCCGTGGAGTACCCCAGGGCTTCCTTTTGCCAAAGAGCAACCGTGTTTGCTATCAAGCCCCAATCCTCCTGCTTCTATACCGATACACTCGACATCTTTTTCGTTTAAGAAGTGATTAAAGATACCCATGGCGTTGCTACCGCCTCCGATACAAGCAATGACTTTGTCGGGAAGTTTGCCGTGGGTTTGCATCATTTGAGCTTTTGCTTCCCATCCAATGACCGATTGAATATCACGAACCATCATAGGGTAGGGGTGAGGACCCGCCACCGTACCAATGACATAAAAAGTATCTCTAGCGTGAGTTACCCAGTGGCGTATGGCATCGTTCATAGCATCTTTGAGCGTTTTGCTTCCGCTTTGGACGGCGTGAACCTTGCTACCTAGTAGCTTCATTCTAAAGACATTAAGCTCTTGACGCTTGACATCTTTGGCCCCCATGAAGACTTCGCATTCGAGTCCAAAGAGTGCTGCTACTGTAGCCGTAGCTACTCCGTGTTGTCCCGCGCCCGTCTCGGCAATAATCTTTTTTTTGCCTAGTTTCTTGGCGAGTAGGGCTTGAGCGATGGTGTGGTTGATTTTGTGAGCGCCTGTGTGGTTGAGGTCTTCACGCTTGAGATAGACGTTAGCACCTATCTCATCGGAGATATTTTTGGCATGGTAGAGCGAGGAGGGGCGACCTACGTAATTTTTGTAGTAGTAGTGTACTTCTTCCCAAAACTCCTTATCGAAGCGTATCTTTTCGTAGTCACTTTTGAGTGCTTCAAGTACAGGCATAAGCGTTTCGGGTACATAGCGTCCGCCGTAGATACCAAAGTGACCTAAGTTATCGGGGTCAAAATCGCTAGGGGAGGGGATATAGATATCGTTGGGTGTATAATCAATATTCATAATGACTTCTTTGTAATTAAGGTAATGTGTTGGATTATATCCAATGAGTATTTAAAGCAAAATTATTCCTCTTTGGCATCGCTAAGCGTGAGGGCAAAAAGGACATTGACGTTGTGTTTTTTGAGCGTCAGATAGGCTTCGTGAAGGGTTGCCCCCGTCGTAATGGTATCGTCTATCAATACAGCATCCATTCCCCCTTTGCCACGGTAGAGGAAGTTGCGGGGATTGCTTAAGCGATAATCGAGCGATTTTCCTGCGTAATTGACTTTGGTTTGGGCGATGAGTTGACGATGGAGTGGGATAGAGAGTGGGGTTTTCATGGAGTGTGATAAGATAGCGACATTGGAGTAGCCTTGACGTATCTCCTCATCAACGCCAATAATAGCGATAGGTTCATCAAGTCCTTGGATAAAGTTTTGAATAAAAGGTTTGGTGGTAAGCTGGGCAAAAGCACGATAGGTAGGGTATCCAATAAGTGAATATTTGCTTTTGATGTATTTGGCGATGTGTTGGTATTTGTAGAAGCTATAGACTTCGAGTGAGCCAATTTTACGCATAGTGATGGTGGGTTGAAAAAGGGTTTTGGCACAATGAGGACAGATAAATCTCCACGACCATTCATAGCAACCAATACACCGCACTCAACCCATCCTTAAGCCAAATCCAATCCGCCCGAACCAAAAAGAAAGGTACTTAGAAGGTAAAAAAGCAGTGTAGCAAGTGGGGAGAGATGGATTGCTAGAAAGTATTTGCCTTTGAAGATATACCACAAAAGGCTTAGCCATGAGGCTATTACGAGTGCCGTATGCACCCAAAAAACAATCACCATCGGACGCACTATCATGCCCAATACTCCAGTCCCCCAACCATTGCAAAAAGCACCAAAGCCGCAAGTGCTTTGCGAATATCACGTTCTTTTTGATAGACAAAAAAGATAAACGCCAAAGTGGCAAAAATCAATACAATCAAAAGAGCTTTCATGGCTAGGGAAGTTTGCTTTGAAAGTTGTCGTGATTTTGGAGTGCTAGGGCAGGGGTTTGCCACAATCTCTTTTGAATGCTTAGTATCGCATCAATGACCGCTTCGGGGCGGGGTGGACACCCTGCGATATAGACATCGACGGGGACTATCTCATCAATGCCTTGAAGTGTGGTGTAGTTGTCATAAAAACCCCCACTCGAAGCACACGCCCCCATGGCAACGACCCATTTGGGTTCGGGCATTTGATCGTAAATTTGTTTTAAAATAGGGGCTTGTTTGTAGCTAATAGTCCCCGCTACCAACAACAAATCGGCATGACGAGGCGAAAAGCGTAGCACCTCAGCACCAAAGCGAGAAATATCGTAACGACTAGCAGCCGTCGCCATAAACTCAATCGCACAACACGCCGTACCAAAAACAAAGGGCCACAACGAGGATTGTCTCCCCCAGTGAATGACCGCATCAAGTTTGGTAGTAATCACAGCATCACCCAAAAGATGCCCCTCTTTGAGCCTACTTACATCCATAATTTGCCCCCTAGCTATAAATATAGGTAATCATAGCAAAAAAGCGATTATAAAGTCGCCACCTAAATTCTTTTACTTCTCATTCCGCCTCTCCTGAGAGTGTGAAATAATAAACCCTTCGACTAGGCTCAGGGTGAACGGATAGCGT
>DYMA01000214.1 GCA_020721815.1 Sulfurovum sp.
GCATAGTTGAAGAACATCTCAAATTTAGCTACAATATCATTGATATGCACACCATAGATTGTGAAAAGTTTCTCACCATGGATAGCCCCGATGCTTTGGTGTTGGCTATATTGTGTGATTTTAAGGGTCGTGATGAGAAAGATGTCATTGGCTACATTATCCAAAGATTGCAAGAGCTAACCAAAGATAATGCTCACTTAAGAGGTAAATACATGGTGATACTTGAAGAGCTTTCAACCAATAGAGATTTGCAAACTACACTAGAGGAGGTAGAGAGAATGATACGAGATATGAACCTAGAAGAGTTACCAAGCTACAAACTTGTCCTTGAAAAAGGGATTGAACGAGGGATTTCTCAGGGGATTTCTATGGGCAAACAGGAGGGAATAGTAGAAACCACGCTCAATATGGCTATTATGATGATAAAAGAGTTTCATCTATCCATCGATCAAGTAGCCTCTAGGCTTAATATCTCTATGGATGAGCTTAAAAAGCATTTGGATAAACAATAAATCTCGGGCTGGGCTGATGCCCATCCCCTTTTGCAGGGCTTTCTTGTTCCAACTCAGGAGAGAGTGTGAAATAACTATCTTGAACATTCCGTAGAGTGCATTTTAATACACCAAAAGCCAATTTTTTAAAGAAAACGGCTTCAAAATAGACAATTTTAAGCTGTAGGTGCGATCATATCGCACAAAAAGCGTGTGACACGGTCACACCTACAGTTATTTCACGCCCTCAGAAGAGGTGAAACGAGAAGTGTGACGTATTTCAAAGTGGTAATTTTTTAAGTGATAAAGTCATATGTGAATACAAAAAGAGATAATTTGGAGGTAAGACCCCCCTTCAGATACCTACGGCACCTAATAGTTGAAAGTGTGCTGCTATGTTCCCATCCTGACACAGTCCTTCCAAATACCATTGCATAGGTCTAAAAGGAGGCACTCAAAGTATTGCTATAATACTCTCAATGCCTTCTTTGCTTGTGGAATTGAGATTATAGCCAATTTCTTTTAAAGTTGCAAGATAAATGCACAATTTTGATAGTTTAAGCATTAAGCCCTTATAATACGCCATCAAGCAAACCAAAGGCAACCCATGGCACACAAGAGATTTAGAACCGTTAAAAAAGGGAGTACCCCAACCCAAAAGCCCCAACCCAATCAACCCCAACACCCCGCCATTGCCTCTATCGTCGATAGAATCAAAGCTTTAATCACCGATTTGTTTATGCTTCTTATGCCTATCCTCTATGTCGTTTTTTATATGGTCATGGGAGGTCGTGAAGCCTTTGCACAGCATCAAGCGATGGGATGGGCTTATATCATCGTACCCCATTTTATCATCGTGACACTCTTTTTGTGGAAAAAGCAACAAACCCCAGGAGCCAAAGCCTACAACATTCTACTTGTCAATAAAGCAGGAGAACGCCCCACACTAGGAGCTATAGTACTACGATACTACACCCAACTTTTGGGCTTTTTGACTATTGTTGGAATCTTTTTACCTCTCTTTCGCAAAGATAAAAAATCGCTTCACGATCTTCTCTCTGCTACGCACTTTGTATCGTTAGATTGATTGATGATTTACGCCCTTAGCCTCTTTTATCTCTTCTATTTTGCCCTTGTGGGTGTCTATGTCATCTTTATGCCCAAAGCATTATTAAGCCTTGGATACAGCGAAGCCGATGTGGGCATTATCTTTGCTGCTGCACCTTTGATGCGGTTTTTGATACCTTTTTTGTTTAAAAAGTACTTGGTGTTAAACACCGCTATTTTTGTTGGCTCTTTGATTGTGACCTTTGGGGGGACTTTGCTTATCGCTCTATGGGTCGATAGCTTTTGGCTCTATTTGGTAGCCAATCTTATCTTTGGAGGTGCTATGGGTGTCGTGTTGCCCTATGTCGAATCGGTAGCACTGGGGCATCTTTCACGCACCAAATACGGCAAAGTTCGCCTCTTTGGCTCGATTGGTTTTATGCTCGTTGCTTTGTGGTTGGGCAAAGTGTTGGTTGATTTTGAAGATGTTTTTATCTATCTTATCACCAGTGCTTTTTTGACTTTGCTTATGGGCTATTGGGTAAGTCGATACGATAAGACAACACACAATGAATCCAAAGAGCAAAATGCAACTTTTTCTATCCTTCAACATCGCTACTTTTGGCTCTCGGCTTTGCTCATGCAAGTAGGCTTTGGGGGATTTTACAACTTCTTTACCATCTATGAAACCTCCCACGGTATTTCACTGGAGATAACAAGCTGGATGTGGAGCTTTGGGGTACTTTGCGAAATAGCCATGCTCTACTTTCAAGGACCCCTCTTGGAGCGAAATTTGCTCACCATTATCAAAATAGCCACCTTTTTGACGGCTATTCGTTGGCTACTGCTCTATCTTTTTCCTTTTAGCGAGATTATGGCGTTTGTGTCTCAAAGCTTCCACGCCTTTAGCTTCGCTCTCTACCACAGTGCTGCTATTACCTATATCTTCATGCTCTATACCCAAAAGCGACTCGCACAACAGTTTTTTTTGGGCATTGCTTTTGGGCTTGGCGGAAGCCTTGGAGCATTGTTGGCGGGATGGGTTTACGGTGAGTACCTCTTTTTGATTGAAGCCTCCATCACGCTTGTAGCCTTTGGTGTACTCTTTTTGCACAACGATACAAAACCTCATTCTACCTAATTGACCTTACGCACCTGCACTCTATTTGTAAAATTGGAGGTGAGACTTCAGTCCCACTTATTAGCTGATGTTACGCACTTTGCCCAACGTACCATCTTTGAGCGAGTCATTACGAGGCACGAAGCAATCTATTTTAAATTGTGTCACAAGCAACGACTTTAAATCTGTAGCCTCGGCTTTAGCCGAGTTTGAGATACCCGATAGCTAGGCAAATCCGATGAAATCCCCAAGAATCTAAAAAGTCAATCCATTTCATAAAA
>DYMA01000027.1 GCA_020721815.1 Sulfurovum sp.
TCACCATGTATTTACCTCTTAAATGGGTATTGTCTTTGGTGAGTTGTTGTAATCGCATGATGATATAGGTTACGACATCTTTCTCATCTCTTCCTTTAAAATCACACAATATAGCCAACACCAACGCATCGGGAGTGTCCATCTTGAGAAACTTCTCACAATCAATGGTGTGCATATCAATGATAGTATAACGAAATTTTAGATTATCTTCAACTATGGTGCTTTGCATTTTGAGTTTGGGTTTACCGATATAGACGACGTATTGAAACAAAGGTAAATGTTCAAAACGTATTTTGATGTCGTTGTAGTATCGTACCATTCTACGGTGCATGGTTTTGTCGTTGTCGTTTTGTATTTCAAGGTGTAAAATGCCCTCTACGCCGTTAATTAGGCAGTGTGCAACTATATCGGCTTCTCTTCTTTCTATTCGTTTGAGTTCTTGTTCGACAAACTCAATATCGGTCACTTCAATCTCTAAGATATATTTGGCTATATCTTGGGTGATGGTTTTGATGGTTTCTTTGGTAGTGATGTCTTTTTTCATGGAGGGGATTATAGCTTCTTTGGGCTTTTGGTGCAATAAATTGACACCCTTTATTAAAATTTTGATATTATTGTACTCAAAAAGTAGTTGCAAGTAGATTTTACGTTTTTGTTATCTACTTCAACGGACATTTTATATAAAATTAAATTCTCAACACAACAAAGGAGAAGAAGATGAAAAAAGTTGTTATTAGCGGTGCAAGTGGCTTTGTGGGACACTATTTGCAAGAGTATTTTCGTGATACCTACGCAATCGAAACCATCACACGAAACGAATTGGATAATCCACAAGCACTCAAACAAAAACTCCAAAACAGCGACGTAGTAATCAATCTTGCAGGGGCTAATATAGTCCATAAATGGAGCGATGAGTACAAAAAACTGCTCGTTTCAAGCCGTATTGATACCACACAAAATATTGTTGATGTTATCAATGTCTTAGAGAATCCTCCTATGCTTATCTCTACTTCGGCCATTGGTATCTATGATACGCAAAAATACCACGATGAGAACTCACAAGCCTATGCCAATGATTTCCTCTCAACCTTGTGTCAAAACTGGGAAGCAGAGGCTCAAAAATCCAGAGGCAAAGTGGCTATTTTTCGTTTTGGTGTCGTCCTTGGCAAAGAGGGAGGGGCATTGCACAAGATGCTAACTCCTTTTAAATGGGGAGTTGGTGGGATGATTGGCGAGGGCAAACAGCACTTTAGTTATATTCATATCGAAGATTTGGCGCGTGCTTATAAGTTTGTCATTGAACTCTCTTTGGAGGGTATTTTTAACCTCACTACACCTCACCCTACCACCAATCGTGGATTGACCAAAGCTTTGGGCAAGGCACTTCATAGACCAACCTTTCTACCTGTGCCAACTGTTGCACTCAAAGCAATCTTTGGAGAGGGGGCAACGGTACTCATTGATGGGCAAAACGCTACTCCTGCAAGACTGCTTGAACGTGGATTTGATTTTAAATACAAAACCATTGATGAAGTTGTGCAAAATCTTGTATAATTGCAATCAAAAAAGAGGGCTTTGATGCGTTATTTTATAGGATTTATGCTACTTATTAATCTGCTCTATGGCAATCTCCATCGATACGACGATAGCGAGTACATTGATGAAATCAACGAAGAGGAGTATCAAGGGGCTTACGATGATAGCGACGATGAGTACCGCCCCAACTCATACTACCATCGACCCCCCAAACCTCTTAACAACCGAGTCGTTCGCCCCAATGAAGAAAAAAGAGGCTACGCCTTGCGTCATGATGTTGTACGCTTTAGTGATGAAGATAGGCTAAGAGAGATCAACAAAGAGGAGTTTGAAGAGATCGAACGAAGCCGTAGTATCAGTGAAAACCTCTCTATTCCCTACGGTGTACCTATCAAGGTAGAGGTAGATATTGCCTCGCAACGTATGAATATTTACGCTGGAGGCAAACGCTACCATCAGTGGAAAATCTCTACGGGTACATCGAAATACCCCACGCCAAGAGGCTACTACACTCCCTATTATCTCAAAAAAATGCACTACTCCAAAAAGTACGACGATGCCCCCATGCCTCACTCTATCTTTTTTCGTGGAGGGTATGCGATTCACGGTACGGAGTCTATTTCACGCTTAGGACAAAGAGCCTCTCATGGGTGCATTCGTCTCCACCCCGATAATGCCAAAAAGCTTTTTCATCTCATGCAAGAGCGTGGTAAACACAAATTTTCCATCGTGGTACGTTAAATGAAGGTACAAATTGTTGCAAAGAGTATAAAGCATATCTATATTCGTATCAAATCCTCAGAGGAGGTTGTTGTAAGTGTTCCTTTGCGTACGTCGCAACACACCATCAATAGGGTACTTCAAGATAGAGGTCATTGGATAGAACAAAAGCTTAGAGAGATGGAGACTAAATCTCCTGTTTTGGATCAATACATGGAGGGAGATAGGCTCTTTTTTTTGGGCGAGGCATACATCTTGCATCTTGTAGATTCCCGTCAAAGCAGGGTTGAGATAGAGGGCAACCGTCTCAATCTCTTTGCTTCTAGCGATACAAAAGCCAAAACCCTAGAACAATGGTACAAAAATCAAGCAAAACTCTACTTTGAACAAGCCATTGCCACCTATCACCCTCTCATCAATCGCCCCATTTATGCCGTGCGTATCAAAAAAATGAAAACCCGCTGGGGAAGTTGCAACCCTGCCAAAGGCTACATCAATCTCAATCTTGAACTCATCAAAAAACCTCTTAAGGCGTTGGAGTATGTCGTTTTGCACGAGTTGGCACACCTCGTTTATCCCCATCATGGCAAAGATTTTTACGCTTTGATTGAAAAACAGATGCCCGATTGGAAAGAAAGAGTCGCTTTGCTTCACTGACCTTTCTCGTTCCACCTCTCCTAAGAGTGTGAAATAACTGCTAAAAAAGTGCTTCGACAAGCTCAGCACGAACGGTTTTACGCTATCCGTTCACTCTGAGCTTGTCGAAGAGTCGAAGAGTTTATTATTTCATACTCTCTCCCGAGGTGGAACGCACATATAAGCCAATCTATACTAAAATATTCAATTGGAATGGCATTTTGGAGTGGGATTAAAGTCCCACTTCCGATAAAAGTGCGCAACATCAATACACAAGGAAACCCATGACCATCACACTCCTACACCACACCCCTCTTACTATCTGTTCCAACGCCATACGCACCTGTTGGCAAAGCTTTGACAAGAGCGACAACGGCGGTGAAAAAGACAAAGAACTCATCGATAGAGTAGGCAACAAATTCAAACACGCCTCAACTTTGGAACACCTTAGCTACAACTTCTACATCCAAGGCGTATCACGGGCATTGCTTCAAGAACTCGCCCGTCACCGTATCGCCTCGCTAAGTGTCAAAAGCACACGCTACACGCTCAAAGAACTCAAAGATACAGAACCATTTCACCCAAAAGATTTCGAGGGGGTTTCACGTTTTTTGGTACTTACGGGGGTTGAAGCCGTCGATTGTGCCTCCATTGAAGCACTCAACAACCTACAAACCATTTTAAAAAGCGGAGTAAGCAACGATAGAGCCAAATATTGTCTGCCCGAATCCTACAAAACCGAACTCACATGGAGCATCAACGCCCGAAGCCTCCAAAACTTCCTTAGTCTAAGAAGCGACAAATCGGCTCTATGGGAGATACAAAATTTGGCGCATGCACTCTTTGAAGCCTTACCCAATGACCACAAATATCTATTTGAGAGTTCAATCAAAACCAAAGAGGGTTAAAGTATATTTTAAAATATTACTCAATAAGGATAAGCATAGATATTTCTATATGATTTAATATTATATAAGTTTAAAAGTGTTAAAATAAGCTATTCTATTTAAGGAGAATGACATGAAAAAATTAGCACTGAGTGTTGCAATGCTTGTTGCAATGAGTAGTTTGGTCTTTGCAGGTGGTGACGTTGAACCCGTTGTTGAGCCTAAGATGACTATCCCAACACCTACTAGAGTAGTAGAGGCTCCTATGGAAGTAGAATCTGAAGGCGGATTTTACGTAGGTATTGCGTACGCTTATGCCATGGAGCAAGAGAGAGCAGGATTTGCCCCAAATGGCATTATTCCTCTCGATGATGCGGCATGGGAAGTAGCGGGTATGGCACTAGCTGGATACCAAATCAATGAAAACTTCGCCGTTGAGGGTCGCTTTAGCGGTAACCTTGATGATGTAAAGTATAGCGATAACGACGTTGCTGATTACGATCTTACCAATGCGGCACTCTATGCCAAAGTGATGTATCCTGTAGCTGACGTTGCCAATGTGTATGCATTGCTAGGTTACGGTGAGACGACGATTGAGGATAAAAACTTAGGCGTTGAATCTAAGAGTGACGGGTTCCAATGGGGTGTAGGTGCTGCTTACAAAGTCAATGACAAAGTATCGGTATTTGCTGACTATACTCAACTAGCCAAAGAGGATGAGTATGAACGAAACAGTGTCGATGCCACACGTCCAGAACTCGATGTAGGAAGCGTCAATCTAGGCGTAGCTTACAAGTTCTAACGCACTTTTATCGGAAGTGGGACTTTGGTTTCACTTCCAAAATGCCATTGCATCTATACACAACATTGGTTAAAAAGTTGCGACTAATTGTTTAAAATCTTTCATATCACCACTTTGAATATAGTAATTTTCTGCATCCATTGGAATCTTTGCATTGAGCATAGAGTGCTTAGGCAGTATAAAACCGTTTGAAATTAATGATTTTAAATCTTCATGGGTAATGTATCCTGCGATATCGTATTTCCATATTTGGGACTTAATCAATCTGCGGAGTTCTTCTTTGTCTAAATTGTTGCAATACAATAGTCTGTTTGCTTTTAACAGACCCTCGCCGTCGGGTTTTATTCTAACCAAAACAAAGTAATCGTACTTTGCGTTTTTATCTCTGTTGAGATTGGGAATATATTCGCCTTTTGCGTTCCAATCTTTTGTCTCTAGCAAGAGCAAATTGCCGTAGTATTTGGTTGATTTGATGGAAAATTTAATATCCCCCAAAACAATATCACAATCATCCCAAACCCCCAATCCATATACCGAAAAATCGGGACTTGATAATTGACTATAAGCCTCTTTGTTGGTTGAGCGAAATAGGTTGTAGATTGCCAATTCCGCCAATTTGCCTTGCAGTGTATTCACAAAGATTTGCCCTTTTTTTCTAGCCAATGTGCCACCTGTTCTGTGGTCTCTGTGTTCTCCATCGCCAAAGGTCATAGAGTATGCAAAATCAAAAACCCTATCAATGGTTTCATCTTTGAAACGGTTCTCATTTTGAAAAGCTTTTGAGTTTACTACGGTATAGACATTGCCATTTTGTACCAATTTTTTCACTCTATCTCACCATCTTGCTTTGAAATTATCTAAGCCACTCTTTGCTACTATTGAAGCTAAAGGGGTATTGGTCTCGAAACTCTTCACGGGAGAATTTAAAGCGAAATTGATCCATGTATTGGGTGATGAGTTTGTAGGATTTGGTGAGTTGTTGAAATTTTTGAGTATCGCCATTGGGCATATCGGGGTGGAGTTCTTTGGAGAGTTTGAGATAACGCTGCCTTACCATCTCTTTGTTTTCGAGTCCAATAAGCCCAAGGAGTTCGACTGCCTCCTTGAACTCATCGTAACTTACTTCAAAAAACAAAACACTTCTCTATCGGGAGGCTTCTATCATCGCAAAGAAGTTGTGGGCATCAAGCGAAGCACTCCCCACAAGCACTCCATCTACTTCGCTAATATCGGCAATCTCTTTGATATTGTCCAATTTTGCAGAACCTCCATAGAGCAAAGGAGCTTGTGTAATCACCTTTTTGAGCAATTGATGGGTAGCTCTAATATCGGCGGTTGTAGCACTCACTCCCGTACCAATCGCCCAAATAGGCTCATAGGCAACGATAAGCTTTTCGTAGCTCAAATCAATCCCCTCAAGTTGTGCAAAGAGATACTCTTGAAGTGCCTCTTGCCCCTCTTGACGAACCTCCAGTGGCTCACCCAAACAGTAGATGATGGTAAATCCTTGCTCTTTGAAAAAGGCAAATTTTTTGGCTACGCTCTCTTGCGATTCACCCAAAATTTCACGACGTTCGCTGTGTCCAATGAGAATGGTTTTGATTGCAAACTCTTCAAGCTGTTCTACGCCAACCTCTCCTGTAAAAGCCCCATTTCGGGCTGGATAGGCGTTTTGGACACCCACTACAAGCTTTGAGGTTGCAAAATCATCGATTGCACTAAGGGGTGGGAAGACGTAGATAGGGTTCTCCACCTTTTGAGCCAAAGACTCCAGCGTTTGGATATAGGCTTTGGTAGAGGCTCTTGTGTGATTGGTTTTAAAATTGGCGGCAAAAATCATGACTCCAATGCCTCAAGACCTGGAAGCTTAGCTCCCTCTAGCAGCTGCAAACTCGCCCCACCACCTGTAGATACAAAGGTAATCTCATCGACATCATTGGCTCTAGCGGCCACATCGGCAGTATCTCCACCACCTACGATAGTGGTAGCATGCGATTGTGCGATGTAGTGCGACATCTGAATACTTCCTTTGGAGAATTTATCCATCTCATAAACCCCCATAGGTCCATTCCAAATAATCGTTTGGGCATCGTTGAGTGCTTCTCTAAAGAGTCTTGAAGAGGCAGGTCCAATATCAAGCCCCATCCATCCTACGGGAATCTCTTGGGTAGGCAGATATTTGATGGGTACATCGTTGCTAAATTGGGGTGCTACAACGACATCGACGGGGAGATAGAGTTTGACACCTAGCTCTTTGGCTTTTGCCATAATGGCGGTTGCTTCACCAATCAAATCATCTTCAACCAATGAGTTTCCAATCTCATGCCCTTGTGCTTTGAGGAAAGTAAATGCCATTCCCCCACCGATAATGAGTTTATCGACTTTGGTAATAAGTGTCGTAAGGGCTTCAAGTTTGCCACTTACTTTGCTCCCTCCAACAACGGCGACAAAGGGGCGAACAGGATTGTTGATAACTTTTGAAAAGAAATTAATCTCTTTGGAGAGCAAAAACCCACCCGCTTTGTGGGCTGTATCAAACTCATTGGCGATAGCGTGAATGGAGGCGTGTTTGCGGTGACAAGCACCAAAAGCATCGTTGATATAAAAATCAGCAAATGAGGCCAACTCTTTGGCAAAAGTTGCATCATTGGTAGTCTCACCCGCTTCGTATCGCAAGTTTTCGAGTACCAAAACATCTCCTGCTTCCATAGCAGCTGCTTTGGCTTTGGCATCTTCGCCCACTACATCTTCTGCCATTAGAAGCTCTCGTTTAATCCTTAGCAAGGTATTGAGTCGTTTGGCAATGGGTTTGAGCGAAAATTGCTCTTCGTATTTGCCTGGTTCTGGACGTTCAAAGTGCGAAGCCAAAATGACTTTGCAATTTCTATCAATACAGTATCGAATCGTTTGCAACGCTTCTCGAATCCGTCTATCATCAGTAATATTATTAAACTCATCTTTGGGAACATTAAAATCACATCGAATAAACACTCTTTGACCGTCAATGGCTAAATCTTTAATACTTCGCACGTTTTTTACCTCTGTAGTTTGGTGTAAAGGGGCTTTTTGAAAGCACCCTTAATGGAATAATTATAGCATATATAAGCTAAAGAGGTATGTTGTTTGGCTGCAAAGGTGCTATAATTTCTTATCACAACAAAAGGAGAGAAAATGAGTAAAAGAGATGAAAAGATAGCGCACTACAATGAATTTGTTGCTAAAAATGCTTTAAGTGTTGATGGTGCATTGCTGGAGAAAGTGACTATTGGCTTAGGACCTTCTATCTACAATAAAAATTCCGAATTGGTATCGTGCAGCAAAGCCAGTGAATTGGAGACGGTACGAGAGAAGTTTTTGAAAGTAAAATTGGGATTGAGCCTTAGCGATGAGGAGCTTGATAGTGCTATTGCTGATGTGTGTCAGGCAATCGGTAGCCATATACCCAACAAATATCGAGCGGTGTTTTATACTATGTTAGTAGAAAAATTTGCAAAACAAGAGGTTTACGCTTAGTTTAAACTAAGCGTGATTGTGCAGATAGATAATGGGAGATTGGTAATACTCTTTGGAAAACTCCTCTTTATTGACACGCAATTTATACAAGCCCCATACGGAAAAAGCTGTAATGAGGGCCAAAGAGAGTCCAAGCATGATGTAGTCAATATTCTTTTCTGCTTGTTCTCCAAAAAAGTACCCCAATGAAATCATCATAACATTCCATACAAAATTTGAAAAGTAAGTCAAAGAGGCAAACCACACCATGGGCATACGAAATATACCAGCAGGGATAGAGACGTAGAGTCCAACCACGGGTATTATGGGTGAAAAAAGCACCGTAGCTTTGCCGTATTTTCTAAAGATGTATTTGATTTTGGTAAGCTTTCGTTTTTGTTTGCGTGTTTTAAAGAATTTTGAGGCAATAAAATTGGCAAACGTGTAGCTCACCAATGCACCCGCCAAAGTCCCTGCTGTTGTAATGATTGAAACCGTCACAAAATCCATCTGCCCTTGTGCTGCTAAATATCCAGCAGGTAAAAGTACCAATTGAGGGGGAAGTGGAAGAAAAGTGTTGGTCACAAGCATATAAAAGAAAAAACCTATATAGCCAATTTCAAAAATAAAAGTCATCATTGTATCTATCATATTAGGAGTCCAGAAGGAGTAGATTTTTTTCATGTCATTATAACAAAAATAATTAAATTAAATCAGTTTTGTATGTTATCAAGTTGTTACGGTAAGGTTGAATAGATTGGGCAACAGAAGCAGGGCATGAAGCCCCTACCAAAAGATGGTTATTATTTCTCAATCCTAATCATTGCAATTCCTTCATCAACAGTATTAAGGGCTTTGAGGGCTTTAATGGCGTTTTGAATATCACTCTCTTTGCAATGATGAGTAGTAAAAAGCAGATGTGCTTTATCATCACTGGAAGGTTTTTGCAACATCGATTCGATAGAGATATTAAACTCTCCAAGCGTTGAAGCCACTTTGGCCAATACCCCGCTTTGATCATCAACTTTGAGTCGCAAATAGTACTCCGATGCTATGTTGCTAGAGTCCAAAAGCTTAAAGCCACTCTCAAGACCCTTTTTGTACCCTAGCATGGGTCCTTGATTGCCTCGAACAATATCAATAATGTCTGAAATGACCGCACTAGCCGTTGCATCTCCTCCAGCACCCGCACCGTAAAACATCGTTTCACCCACACAATCGCCTACCACCATAACGGCGTTCATCACACCGCTTACTTTGGCCAACATACTCTCTTTGGGTATCATGGTGGGGTGTACTCTAAGCTCTATACCGTTGTGTGCTTTTTTGGCGATACCCAAAAGTTTGATTTTGTAGTCAAACTCTTTGGCAAACTCTATATCGGTTTGAGAGATTTGTTCAATGCCTTCAATGAGAATATCTTCAGGTTTGGCATCAATTCCATAGGCAATACTGGCTAAAATCAAGAGTTTGTGTGCCGCATCAAATCCACCTACATCAAAAGTTGGATCGCTTTCGGCGTATCCCAATGCTTGTGCCTCTTGTAAGACTTCGCTGTACAACGCATCATCTTTAAACATTTTGGTAAGCATATAGTTGCATGTACCGTTCATAATGCCCATAATAGAGCCAATATGATTGGCACTTAAACCGTTTCGCAACGCCCCAATAATAGGAATACCTCCTGCTGTGCTTGCTTCATACATAAAAGGAATATCCCCAGCAAGTGCTTGGAGTTCGTATCGATGATAAGCCAAAAGGGCTTTGTTGGCAGTTACGACTGCTTTGCCCTTTTCAAGTGCTTTTTTGACGATTGCGTAAGGCTCTTGTACGCCTCCCATAAGCTCTACAACAATGTCAATTTCACTATCTTCTAAAATATCATCGACGTTATTGCTAAGCTCAATAGTAACGTTGCGTTGCTTATTAAGATTGCTTACAACGCCTCTTTTGACGACAATTTTTTTTCCTGCACGTGCCTCAATGATGTCACTGTTTTGCTCTAGGATATTGGCAACACTCGTGCCTACCGTTCCTACTCCAATGATACCAATCTTTACCATTTAGTAATCCTCGCTCTTTTGTTCTGCTAAATCTCTTAAAAACTTTTTGATATTTTTAGCGGCTTGGCGAATACGTTTTTCATTTTCAATCAAGGCGATACGGACATACTCATCTCCATATTTTCCAAATCCAATACCTGGACTCACCGCCACTCCCGCATGAACAAGCAACTGCTTAGCAAACTCCAAACTCCCCATGTGTCGTGCAATAGGGGGTATTTTTGCCCAAATAAACATACTTGCATTGGGTTTTGGTAGTCGCCAACCTGCATTTTCAAAGGCTTCGATAAGTACATCACGCCGTTTTTCGTAGCGTGGTATCACTTGCGTCTGAGGAATGTCGCCATACTCATCAAGTGCTACCGTAGCGGCTACTTGAATGGGGGTAAACATACCGTAATCCAACCACGATTTGATGCTTTGCAAAGCTCCAATCATCTTTTTGTTGCCCACCACAAAACCGACTCGCCATCCTGCCATATTGTAGCTTTTGGATAGAGTATAACACTCAACGGCTACATCTTTGGCACCCTCAACACAGAGAATAGAGGGCGTAGTGTAGCCATCAAAAGTAATATCAGCATAAGCAATATCGGAAATAACATAAAAACGCTCTTGTTTGGCCAATGCTACCAATCTCTCATAAAAGTGAGGCGTAACCGTCGCTGTAGAGGGGTTGTGCGGGAAGTTTACCAACACAAATTTGGCTCTTGGGACAGAGTTGAGCAACGCACCGTGAAGATTTTCAAAGAACTTATCCTCATCAACCTCAAACGTCTCCTCATCAAAGACTAGCTCCATCTTCTCTACATTAGCACCTGCCAAAATAAAAGCTTGGGAGTGGATAGGGTAGGTAGGATCGGGGATAATGGCTACATCTCCCAAATTGGAAATGGCTTGTACCAAATGGACATACCCCTCTTTGCTCCCCATAGTAGCTACGACCTCTTCATTGGGGTCTAGTATTACGCCGTATTTGCGTTTGTACCACTTTGCCATTGCTAAACGAAGCTTATAGATACCTTTACTTGCACTGTATCCATGCGTTTTGTTGCGATTGGCCGCTTCGCAAAGCTTGTCTATGATGGGTTGAGGGGTAGGTGCATCGGGATTTCCCATCGAAAAATCGATAATATCCTCTCCCGCACGACGAGCCGACATTTTGAGGTCATTAATCTGTGCAAAAATATATTTTGGCAATCGATTGATTTTATCAAATTGTATTTCTTCAAACATTTTTTTTCCTAAATTTCAATATTGCGAAGTCGCTAGAGACCGTATCCGCCGAGCTTTTTGTACTCTTCTTGACTCAGTTGTGTTACGCCACTGACTTTGTCGATTTTGAAGTACGATAAAGTGGTAACATTATACTCTTTTTGGGTGTGATTATCAATAAATGTAAACGAACCTTTTTTGACTATCATAAGCCAATCGGTAGAGAGGTCAAAGGGATACTCTTGGGTTTGATTGGCATAGGTTTTGTATCGGTGACTCTTTTTGTTGGTCAAACGAAACCATATTTTTTCGCTAGGCACAAGCGTGAGAGTCTCGATAGGAGTAGGCGTAGTGCTATTCTCCTCTTGTGTATCTACTTTTGTTTCATTTGTTTCATTTGTTTCATTTGTTTCATTCATTGCAAAAGTAGTTGTGAGATTGCTATCGATGGTTGTGTTGTCTTGAACGATGGTTGTATTGGTGGCGTTGTTTTCTATGGTCTTGATGGTGAGGTTTGAGTCTTGAACGATAGTTTTGTTTAGCTCAGGCGAAACGGTCGTTTTTTTTTTCTCCTCCAAGACCTTAATGCTGTAGATATTCTCTTTTTTATCTTGAAGCGATGATCGGTTTTTTTCTATATCAAAATATCCATTATCAACCGTTGTGGCAGTTGTTGTATTTTGTTTGTAGAAGTTTTGGTAGATATACCACGCTCCATAAAGCAATATTGCTATAAAAAGATTTAAAAAGAGTTTGGAAAAAAAACCATCCGAAGAGGTTTCAACCGTATTGCTCAAAACTGGCTTACTTGTCATTTCAACGTTTTTAACGTAATATTCACGTATATCGTTTTTAAATTGCGTTAAATCAGCACCAAACTCTCGCTCCATAATCTTTGCAAATCCCAATACCTGCATTTTACTAAAGGTTTTAAGTTCGCCATTGATAAGTTTTTTGAGTGCATCGACTGGGATATTGGTTTTGATTGATACCGATTGTAATCCATACTCTTCAACAATCTCTTTAATTATATTATGACTCTCCATTGATCATCCTATCTATTAAAATTCCTGCGGCAACGCTCACATTGAGTGAGTCAAATTTCCGCCTCATTGCTATTGAAACTCGCTTATCGAGTTTAGCCTCTATGCGTTTTGAAATACCTTTATCTTCTGAGCCTAAAATCAAAACTTTTTTCTCTTTAGACTCGATTTTATTACTATTTTCACCATCCATTGCGGCTCCATAGAGCGTAAATCCATATTGCTTAAGCTCATTGAGCCTATCTAAAATATTATCACTTAGCAAAAACGGCATATCAAGCAAAGCTCCCGAACTGGTACGTGCAATGGCTTCGTAGTTGAGTTGTTTTACCCCCGAAGCAATAATAGCATCCACGCCCAAAGCGTAAGCACTGCGAACGATAGCACCAATATTTCCTACATCAGTTAGCGTATCAAGCACAAGAATAAAGTGGCTATTGGCCTTAACCTCCTCAAAAGAGCTGGGCTTAAAATCATCTATCTCGACCAAAATACCTTGATGATTGCCGCCTTTGCTCATGGCTACTGCCCACTTGTTTTCCAAAAATTTAATCTTTGGCTTGAAGTGATCAAAGAGCTTTTGAGGTAAGAGACCTTTTTTGGCAAGATAGATGGTTTGAATAGAATTTGGGTGTTGTTGTAATGCATACAAAGCTACATGTTTTCCATAGATTATCATGGCGTGATTTTATCAAACTTTCGCTGTATTTTGAGTGTTAATGAGTAGATTGTAACACTCTTTTACACTTTTGTCGCTAACTTGTGACAAAAGCTTGGCTTTGATTTTGGGTGCAAGCTCCATAGCTAGAATATCATTATAACTTAACGTCGCTTCATTTTGCATTTTGGCATGAATAATAATCACCCATTCTCCTTTGATTTGAACCTCTTTGAGTTGCTCCAAAAGATTTTGAACGCTTCCTCGATAGTAGGTTTGGAATTTTTTGGTAAGCTCTTTGGCCAAAAAGAGTTCACGAGCGCTATCAATCCCACTGAGTTCTTCAAGTAGCTTAAGAAGTCGGTGGGGTGATTCGTATAAAATGGCATGGCTAGTAGCATTTAAAACATGACCCAAAGCTTTGCTTCTATCGCTGCCTTTGTGAGGTAAAAAAGCATAAAAACCAAAGTGAGAACCCCTAAAGCCACTCGCAGCAAACGCCGTAGCAAACGCCGTAGCCCCTGGTAAAATATCGTAGGCGATGGAGTGCTTTTGGCAATACTCAACCAATATTTGACCAGGGTCTGAGATGATGGGCATACCCGCATCGCTCACATAAACAGCAACCTCTTTGGCGAGACGCTCCCCAATCTCCTCTAAGCGTACGACACCGTTATGTTCATTAAAGGATAGAAATTGTGCATCGTTAGGATATTTCATCTCAAAACGCTCACTTAAAATATGCAATAGGTGTTTCGTTTGTCTGGTATCTTCGCACAAAAACAAGGTAGCAACCTCAAAGCTTTTTATGGCACGAATAGTAATATCTTGCGGATTTCCAATAGGAGTGGGGATGAATGTAAGCATTTATACCGTACCCAAAGGGTACACCGTATTAGTTTTAGGCTAATTTATATTTTTTCTTAAACTTATCAACACGACCTGTCGCATCAACAATTTTTTCAGACCCAGTAAAAAATGGGTGACACTCGTTGCAAATATCAATTGTCATGTTCTCTTTGTTTGTCATGGTGGCAAATGTATTTCCACAAGCACAGGTGACTTGACAATCTTTATAATCTGGGTGTATCTCTTTTTTCATTATACTCTCCCCTTTCATCGGTTTTATTCGTAGCTACTTTTCTATAAGGTGAATATCAGAATATAGAAAAATTTTTTAGAGCAAAATTATACCAAAAATAGTTTTAAAAATTCATTAAAAAATAAATTTATAGGTTTTATATGCAAAAATCAACCAACCAATAAATGTGCACCATAATACAAAAGATGATTTCCAAAAATATATTTTATTCGGTGATGATTTGAGCAATAGAATTAAAAAAACCTCACACTTCAACTCTATTACAACTCTCTTTTTGCTATAATATACAAAAACACTATTAAAAAGGAGTCATTTTGCACGAAAAAGAGCCAATGACTAAAATAACCTACCAAAAGTTATCGCTAGAACTGGAAAACCTTAAAACCGTTGAACGTGCTAAAGTAGCCAAAGAGATTGAAGAGGCAAGGGATTTGGGGGATCTTAAAGAGAATGCCGAGTATCACGCTGCCAAAGACAAACAAGGATTGATGGAGGCTCGTATTGTGGAGCTTCAAGATCTTACTTCAAGGGCTATGGTGATAGACCCATCGACATTGGCACACGAACGGGTAAGCTTTGGTTCTACCGTGGAGCTTGTCGATACCCAAAGCAGTGAAGAGGTGAGCTATACCATCGTGGGTGCCAATGAATCCAACCCCAACAAAGGACTCATCTCCATCAAATCCCCTCTTGCTAAAGTACTGCTAGGCAAAGTAGCGGGAGATAATGTCACTATCATTTTGCCCTCAAGTAAGAAGAATTTTGATATTGAAGAGGTTTATTACAAGGAGATTGAGCTATGATAAACGTTGGCGTAGTGGGAGCAAGTGGTTATACGGGACTTGAACTTATCAAGATGCTTATGGCTCATCCTCGCTTTAGATTAAACTATCTAGCCACTACCACGGGCGATACATCGGTTGAGAAACTCCACCCCTCTTTGTGCGATGTTGTCTCTCTTGATGTTGCACAAGCCAATGCCAAAGAGGCGGCCAAAATGTGTGCGCTTGTTTTTTTGGCTTTGCCTCATCAAGCCTCTATGGGATTTGCCAAAGAGCTTTTGGCGTTGGGGGTCAAAGTCGTTGATCTCTCCGCCGATTATCGTTTGATACAAGAGACCTATGAGGATTTTTACTGCCCCCACGAAGACCCAGACAATTTGGACAAAAGTGTTTATGCTTTGATTGAATATTATCGCCAAGAGCTAAAAGAGACAACACTTGCCGCAGGGCCGGGATGCTATCCTACGGCTACACTTTTGGGGATACTGCCCTTTATGGAGTTTATTGATGAAAATGCACCGCTCTTTGTCGATGCCAAATCGGGCGTAAGTGGAGCGGGTAAAAAATTGAGCGATACGACGCATTTTGTCACCATCAATGATAATATTTTTGCCTACAATCCGCTCAAACACCGTCACGCTCCTGAAATCAAAGAGAAGATTAAACGAGTGAGCGGTAAAGATATAAGTGTCAATTTCGTCCCTCACCTAATCCCCGCTACCAGAGGAGAGTTGGTAAGTATCTATGCCACGCTCAAAGCCGATATAAATCCTATCGAAATCTTGCAAGAGCGTTACAAAGAGGATAAATTTATCCGTATTCGTACCCAGCCCGTCGATGTTAAAAGCGTAGCGGGGACACACTTTTGCGATATTTACGCCCAAACCAACGGCAAGGCACTCTTTGTATCGAGTGCTATTGATAATTTGCTTCGGGGTGCAAGCTCACAAGCGTTGGTAGCGGCCAATTTGATGTGCGGTTTGGATGAAAATATGGGGATACCTACTATTGCCTATATGCCCTAATGAGAACAATCAAAGAGGGAGCGATTTTTATCGCCGATAGCCACTATCCGCATCATGGAGAAGCCATTATTGAGCTACTAGCCTCTTTGCCCCCCAATACCCCTCAACTCTTTTTGATGGGGGATATTTTTGATATTTTGTTTGCCCACGCCCCTTTTTTGGTAGAGTACAATCAAAAGCTTATTGATTTAATCAACGCTTTAAGCGACTCTGTTGAGATATTTTACTTTGAGGGCAATCATGACTTTAATCTTCAAGCCCTTTTCCCCAAAGTAACCGTTTACACGCTAAAACAACAGCCTCAAATCTTTACGTTGGGCGTTGAAAGTATTGGTTTGGCTCATGGAGATAGATTTGCAATGAGCCAAGGCTACCGCTTTTATACTCGCTTCATTCGCAATCAAACGTTGATGCGCTATTTGCCCTTCAAACAACAACTCATCAATCGACAAATAGCCCTTTTAAAAAAGAAAAAAATATGCAAAAAATTTGAGGGTTTTGAAAAAAGAGTGGAGAGTATCATCAAACACTACACGAGTAATAGAGCAATAGAGGGGCATTATCACCAAGGGATTGTCTATCAAAACTACATCGCACTTCCCTCTTTGGCGTGTCAAAAAGAGATCGCCTTCGTGGAAAATGCTGCAATAGTATTTAAAAAACCAAATCTACTACTTAATCGCCAACATCCGCTCTAGTGCAATGTTTGCCCATTTGACGGTATGTTCATCGACGACTATTTCGTTGATAGGGGCGTTGTCTTCGATGGATTTGAGCGTCTTGTACAAATCCTCTAGCGTGGTTTCATTCATCGTTGGACACTCGGGTTTGGTCGATGAGAGTACATAGGTGTTTTTGGGACGCATACGATTGACTAGGTTGTACTCCGTCCCCACGGCTACTTTTTGATTTTCATCAAGCCCATTGACGTATTGGATAAGTTGCGAAGTTGAGCCACTAAAATCTGCTGCTTGTACCACGGCGGGGTCGCATTCGGGGTGTACGGCGATGAGAATATCGGGATACTTTTGGCGATAAAACTCTATATCATCGACGCTAAAGAGCTGATGCACGGAGCAAAAACCATCGTAACAAATAATATCGCACTCTTTTGGGTCTTTGCCATCACCAATCACGCACGACTCTAGCCCCATAGAGTGTGCAAAGTTTTGTCCCAAACATCTATCGGGAACGAAGAGAATCTTTTTGCCGCTCTTTAGCCCCTCTTCGATAATTTTGTAAGCATTGGAACTCGTACAAACAAGCCCTCCCATCTCGCCCACTTTGGCTTTGACACTCGCATCGGAGTTGATGTAGGTGATAGGCAAAATATCCTCTTTGGCAATGCCATTATCGACCATAAATTGCACACTCTCATCAAAAAATCGCCCATCAATCATCTTTGCCATAGCACAACAAGCAATACGGGGCATCAATACCTTTTTGTGAGGAGCAATGACTTTGACACTTTGCCCCATAAATCCAACACCGCAAAAGACCACCCACTCGCTCTCATTGGCTTTGCACTTACGAGCAAGCTCCAAACTATCGCCCGTAATATCCGCCATTTCAAAGACCTCGTCCCTTTGGTAGTAGTGTGCTACTATCGTAACCGAAAGCTTTTGTTTGAGCCGTACAATCTCTGCTTTAAAATCTATGCTCATGATAACCTCACTTTTTTACAATAATTATAGCTTTTTTTAGAATAATGATAGCTTCTTTGTTTATCTTTTGGTAATGTTTAAGTACCTAAGGTCAATTATAAGTTGATTTGATATAATAAGATTACCTAAGGTGCTATAAAAGCTAATTGATACACATCAACAAAGGTCAAACGATGAAAAGCGTAACACTCACAGACAATCAAAGTGGCAAAAGGGTTGAGTTTCCTCTATTGGAATCGGTATTGGGCAGTCATGTCATTGATATCTCTTCGCTCAATAAAGAGTTGGGTTATTTTACCTACGACAACGGATTGGGCATGACGGCAAGTTGTACTTCGACTATTACCTATATCGATGGAGACAAAGGAGAGTTGCTTTACCGTGGATACGAGATTGAAGAGTTGGCAACCAATCACAACTATTTGGAAGTGTGCTATTTGTTGCTCAATGGCGAATTGCCCACCCCTCAAGAGTACAGAGTCTTTGAAGATGATATGCGTATCAAGCGTTATCCCAATGAGGGAATCAAAAAAATCTTTGAAGCCTTCCCCGACAAAGCCCACCCTATGGCGGTGCTTAGTTCTGCTGTTTCGGCATTGAGTGCTTTTCACTTTCAACACCTCGACATTAAAACCCATCAAGAGTACATGGAGATGGCGCGGCGTATTATCGCCAAAATACCCACGCTTGTCGCCTACACCTATCGCCACTCCATGGGCTATCCCTACATCTATCCAGACCCCAATCGATACTTTAGTGAAAACTTCCTCTATATGATGCGGGCTTTTCCCAATGGCAAGGTGAAGATTTCGCAAGTAGAGATTGATGCACTTGATGCTATCTTTACGCTGCATGCCGACCATGAGCAAAACGCCTCGACTTCGGCTGTGCGGCTTGTTTGTTCTACAGGGGCGCATCCCTACGCTGCTATTAGTGCGGGTATCAACGCTTTGTGGGGGAGAGCGCACGGCGGGGCGAATGAATCGGTAGTCGATCAGCTTGAGATGATAGGCGATGTATCAAAAGTCGATGCGTTTATCGCAAGGGCAAAAGATCCCAATGATGATTTTAGATTGATGGGCTTTGGTCATAGAGTCTATAAAAACTTCGACCCCAGAGCAAGAGTACTCAAAAAGATGCGCGATAAACTTCAAGCCGAACTTGGCATTAGCTCCAAAATCATCGAAATAGCCAACCGTATCGAAGAGATAGCCCTAAACGATGACTATTTTGTATCTCGTAATCTCTATCCCAATATCGATTTTTATTCAGGTACACTGCTTTTGGCGTTGCAAATACCCCGTTCGATGTTTACTCCTATTTTTGTAATAGGACGAACGGGTAGGGTGGATTACCCAATGGATGGAGCAAAAACAAGACCCAAAAGGCAAAATCATACGCCCACGCCAACGCTATGTGGGCAGTGCTAGACGGTAAAATTGCCCCTACGCTCTTAAGCTTTCAATCTCCTCCATGCTTAATCCAGTCATGGAGGCAATGGTCTCGTTGTCAAGAATAGCTATGAGATTTTTGGCAATATTGAGCTTCTCTAGTCTCATGCCTTCCTCTCTCCCCTTTACCAATCCCTGCACCAACCCTTTTTCCAATCCCTGCACCAGCCCTTTTTCCA
>DYMA01000215.1 GCA_020721815.1 Sulfurovum sp.
AACATACTCTTTTCCCTCTTCATCCCACAACAAGGCTCCCTCACCTCGTACAAAATTGGTATAGTTGCGTGCGTAGGTATGAAGCACATACGCTTTGTCAAGCTCTTCTAAATTCATTGTTTTATCCTAATGGTTAAGTTTTTGCGATTTTAACATTTTTTGGTTGTAAGCCATCTTGTGCCTTGATGATACCGATGTGCAAGAAATTGCATAGAAGATTTACACTTTTGGTTGGGCATCCTCTTTGAATGATTGCATGTAGGGTTTTAAAAACGTTTTGCCTCGTTCAAATTCGACCTTAAAAAGTGTGCGTATTTGACTTTGGGTAAGCATCTCTCCCTCTTTGGTGCGGTTGAAATAGATGCACAGCAGTCGCCCTAAAGCATAGGTGATAGCTCCTGTATAGAGTGCATTAAAAGCACTGCCATAAAGCGGTATCAATTTGACAAGTTGTCGCCCCAGTAGTGAAAAAACAAAAGAGCCTCCCAGTGCTGTAGAGAGTTCAGTTACGATTTTGACATCGAGCTTTTGGTTGTAAATCGACGCAATGGAGTGTAGCATTTTGGCTTGAATAGAAGTAGCAATAGGGATAGAGGCCATAGGTAGGGGTATAAGTTCTGAAGCACTGCTTAAGATGGCGTGAGCGATGATGTGGGGGTGGGCTTTGGAGGCGTAGATATCGCCAAAGTTATCCATCATAAGGGAGCGTATGCCGTAGGGAAAAACCTCTTCAATCGCTCCCCATAGAGCCTCTAGTCCGTAGTTTGGGTCGATGTATCCATCGTGAGGTTTGGTGAAATCAACCACGACAAATTTGTGTACAGGGATGCGATGATGCTTGAAGAGTTCACGCTGGTGGAGCAAGGGACGGCTGAGAATGTGAGGCACATGGGCAAAAGTCTCAAAAGGGTAGGGTTGGCTATGCTCCATAGCAATATCCTCATACCCCTCATGAATAGTGGTTTGTACGACAATGATAGGATAATTTTTGTTTTGGGTAATGGTTTGTAGATGCTTTAGCATGCTCTCCAAATTGCTATCAAGGGCTTTGACGACGACCATTAAGATGTGGGCGTGTTGTTCAAAAAGTGCAATATCTTCGCTAGGGTCATACGTGACTTCACCAATCCCTTTGGTATCAAGAAAATGAATAAATGCCTCTTGGGGGGTAGGAAAGGCGTATTTGCTTGAAAACTGTGTACACGCTTCAAATCCATTGCCAATCTCAATGTCGTTTTGATGGGTGAGGGCTTTGATGATAGAGGTTTTGCCCGATTGTGCTTTGCCAAAGAGCCAAACGATAGGAATAGGTAGCAAACTTTTGAGTTTGAGCAGTTGGGCTTGGGTCTCCTCTTGCTCTATTTTGGGTGCAAAAAGCATCGCTTTAAGTGTCTCAAAGCGATTTTTGGATTGTTTAAACATCCTATTTATCCTTTGATGGTTGCTATTGCACGAGCCTATTGGCTTGCAGCATCTTATCTATAAGCGTTTGTAAATCGCTATCTTTGTTGGCGGGAATGTTGAGTTCAAAGCTATTGCGTAGGGTTCTATCGGTATAGTAGTAGCACAGATGAAGAGCGTAAAAAGGCTCATTGATGATTCGTACATCTTTGAGTCCCGATAGCGGAAAGTCCCAGTTGTGAAATTGACCATCAACGTAGGCAAATTTGGTACCAATAAGTATCTCTCCATCTGCTTTGAGATTGCTTTGGCGATAGTAGTAGGGCATACCAAAAGCAAAAAGAGACAAAAAAGCGATAAATCCAATCATTGCCAAAAACATAGGCATTCGAGCTTCCTCTTCAATCACGGCGATAAAAATACCAAAGATTACCACAAACATAACAACCATAATAGAAAAGAGTATTGTGTTTTTGGCTTTTTGAGTCTCAAACATATAGTGGGCGTATTGGGCTTTTTGCTCACTATCTAATCTCCATCTTGCTACCAATTTGCTCTCATCAATCAAAGATTCAAGCTTTTTAGCCCTTAGGTGATACATCCATGCAACAATCAAAGCACTTAAAAGAGCCGTAAGAGAGACAAAGCTTAAAGCAAAAACCCAACCCGTAGCTTCACATACCATAGGAGGCACAACCATGGTAAAAACAAAAAAGAGTGCAAAATACAAAGCACGTTTGACGATAAGGGTTTGAGAGTTTTTGACGACACCAACGACTGTCGATTGCTTCATGGCATGCTCCTCAATTTTTGCAATCATTATAACATAAAACAGATATTTTCCATCTCTCATTAATAGTGTTTAGATTATGCTATAATAATCACTAATCGAACCAAAAGGAGCAACCATGTCACAGATTATGGATAGAGTGATGAGTGATATTGAATACTTAAGTGCAAGTGAAAAGAGTCTTGTGGCACAGTGTATCCTCTCCTCACTCGATAATCATCAAGATGATAATGCTCTATCCCAATGGGAAAAGTTGAGTAAAAAGCGTTATGATGAGCTTAAAAGTGACAAAGTACAAGCGGTTAGTTGGGAAGTGATTAAAAGTGAAATTGTAGGTAAGTAGTTGAAAGCTCTTATTTTTCATCCTGATATAAGTGATGATATTATGCCCTCTTATCAGTGGTATCAAGAACAAACTCATGGATTAGGAGATAGTTTTGCTCATTCCACCTCTCCTGAGGGTGTGAAATAATAAACCCTTCGACTCTTCGACAAGCTCAGAGCTCAGGGTGAACGGATAGCGTAAAACCGTTCGTGCCCAGCTTGTCGAAGCACTTTTTTGGCGGTTATTTCACGCTCTTAGGAGAGGTGTGGAACGCATACATAAGCCAATCTATATTAAAATATCCAAATAGGAAGAACAAGATATACAACGAATCTTCCCGTCAAATTACCCATCAAAAGCCCTTTCTATGGGGAATG
>DYMA01000216.1 GCA_020721815.1 Sulfurovum sp.
AACTCTGTTTTACCCGTTCGTGGAGGAGCGACAATCAAAGCCCTTTGTCCTTTGCCAATAGGCGTAAAGAGATCCAGTACCCGTCCTGTTAAGTGCATAGGATGATACTCTAGTTTGAGCTTCTCACTGGCATAAAGAGGTGTGAGGTTATCAAAGAGTGGTCTTTGTTTGGATTTTTCAGGTGGGAGATAATTAATGGCTTCGATTTTTAAAAGAGCGTAGTACTTCTCTTGTTCTTTGGGCGAACGCACTTGACCCGTTACTACATCGCCATTACGCAGTGCAAATCGGCGGATTTGGGTAGCACTCACATAGGTATCGTTACTTGTGTTGGTGAAGTTGCCATCAACCGAACGCAAAAAGCCGTAACCATCGTGCATGACCTCTAAAATACCTGTATAGAGGATAAATCCACCTTGCGATACTTGGGTTTTTAAAATTTCAAAAATCAAATCTTTGCGTTGATACTCATTGGGATTTTCAATATCGACATCTTTGGCTATCTCGACGAGTTCAGAAAGTGGCTTAAGTTGTAAATCTTCGATTTTGTGACCTTCAACAGGTACGTGCGTTCGATTTTTTCGTGCGGGGGTGGCAGTAGTAGGTTTTTTATTTTCACTCATAAAAAAAGTCCTCATTTATGGTTTTGAGTTGTATGGTTTTGCTAGTAGTATGTAAAAGGATTGCTTTATATAGAAGCTATAACAAACATAAAGTATTAAGATTATTACATAAACATACTTAAAATATCTTAAAATATTACAAACTTGCAGAGATTATCGTTTTATATTAGAGTTCTATGGCTTCAAAAATCCAAAAACAAGCCCAATACAACGATTTGACTCTCAAGCAAGAGCCAAAAACAAAATAGGCAAATAGAGCAAAAGTCCCATCAAATAAACCCAAGACTCTACGTGCGATTTCAAAATCCCCCCAAAGGCTATATCGAGATTATTATCAACAAAATGTTTTTTGATAATATCAACTTTGAAAATCAAATCAATCGATTTGAGCGTCAATATAGTCACAATACCAAAATTAAGCGTTTGGGTAGCGAGTGAAACAAAGAGTACAAAATAGAAAGTAGGATGCATCAAAAAGAGCAAAAAGATACTTTTTTGATAATAATAGTAGGAGTTATACAGCATCCCCTCTACTGTAGTGGCTCTTTGCCATGAGGCTTCAAATATCTCTAACAGTGCCATTGCTATCATAATCTCTATCAAATAATTTTCCATGATGCAATCTTACCTAGTATTAGATAAAAATTTCATTGAGACAGAACCATTGCACAAACATCTAGTCCAATTTTCTCTCTTGTCCGAGTCGATAGAGGGCAAAATCGTATTTGATGGGGTCGGTGGCATCAAAACTTTTGAGCTTTTGGGTGAGTTCAAGAGAGGCTTTGAGGTCGTAGCTTTTACGCTTAAGAAGCCCTAATTTTTTGGCAAGTGCAAAGGTGTGGGTATCAAGAGGCATAATAAGATCGCTTTTGTCAATCGTGTGCCACAATCCCATATCCAAAGCATCATAGCGTACCATCCAGCGCAGATACATCAAATAGCGTTTGTAAGTAGTAGCTTGTGAAAGTGTGCGAGGGAGTTTGCCAATCAAAAAATCGTAACCGTAACTTCGTTTTGGATAGATAGCTCTAAGTGTAGCGATAAAATGCCACAATCCATCCAACACATTATGCTCTTTTTGATAGCCGTAGTAGAAGATATTTTCGATACTATCGACACGTTTGAGACGCTTAAGGGCGATAAAGAGAGCCGCAATATCGTGGCTTTTTTGGAAGCGGTAGCGGTGATTGGCTAGATGTTTCTCTATCGTCGTTTCATCTTCATGCAAAAGCTCAAAATCAAGCGAATCCAAAAATTTGACAATACTTTTGGCATTGCCATAAGCAAACAAAGCACAAATCAAAGCGATGGATTCATCGTTGTAGCGTCTAGCCACCATCAAAGGATCGGGGCGTTCGTAGGAGAGTTCCTCGTAGCTATTACGAGAAACCACCTCTTGATCAAGAAGTTTTTGTATATCCATTAAGAGCGTTTGTTTTTGAGCTTCTTTTTGTTGCGACGGTTTAAAATCGTGTGCATTATCAAAAAGGCACTACCAATAAAACTAAAAAGCAAAATAGGGACTATCCACGGTCTATCTTTAAACTTATCAAAAAGAGCGATAATGTTCTCACTCGCATAGTAGCTACCCATCCCAATCGCAGCGACAAAGACAATAGAGGCAAAGATATTGTAAAAGACAAACTTTTTAAAATCGTACTTTGAAAGCGACATGGAGATAGGAATAAGCGTCTTGATACCGTAGAGAAATTTTTGAATAAAGATAGCCAAAACACCGTATTTACGCATGATGAGAATCGAAAGAGCGATTTTTTGCTGATGTTTTTTGAAATAGGGTTTAATATCCTCTTTGTGGTAGCGTCCTAGATAAAAGAGAAAATTATCGCCCAAAAAATTAAAAAGCGTTGCAATACTAAGGGCTACATAGAGATCCATCTTGCCCATGTAGGAGAGTACCGCAGCAGCGGCAACCACCACAAGCGAACCCCCAAAAGAGAAAAAAGCAACCGCCAAATAGCCCCATGTCGTAAGCGAGGTGAGTGTATCTTCCATCGTATCTCTTAGTTTGCGGGTACGGGCGGGATTTGATCAAAATATTCAAAGCTTTCAATCATTATCATAGGCACACGCAGGTCATTTTCCAACTCTTTTTGCAATTGGTTTAAAGTATTCCAAAAGAGCGTGGTATCGCTTAGACCGTAGAAACTATCACTGGCATTAAGAATAGGTGAAACGGCTAAAGCAGGGACGATACGGTTGGTGAGTTGCTCA
>DYMA01000028.1 GCA_020721815.1 Sulfurovum sp.
AATCCTGTGGCATAAAAGACCGATTTTCTAGCCTCTTTGGCATCGGAAACGGTGAAAAATCTCATAAGGATATGGGGAAGCCCCGCCGTACCAAACATCAAAGCTACCGCAAGGGATATAGCCGAAATAGGGTCACTTACGAGTCCTCCAGGTGCCATGATAGTACTATCTTTGAGGGATACCGCTTTTGCAAAGAGTGATTCAAAGTTGAAATTGTAGTGTGCCATAACCGCAATAGCCATAAAGGTAGCACCCGAAAGAAGCAAGAATGCCTTGACGATTTGTACCCAAGTAGTCGCAAGCATACCTCCAAAGGTGACATACAAAATCATCAATACGCCCACCAACACAACCGCCATAGCATAATCGAGTCCAAATAGAAGTTGAATGAGTTTTCCTGCACCCACCATTTGAGCAATCAAATACAAAATAACCGTTACAATAGAACCGATAGCCGCAAGGGTACGAATAGGGGTTTGTCGCAATCGGTAGGATGCAACATCGGCAAAGGTATATTTACCCAAATTTCTAAGAGGTTCAGCTACCAAAAAGAGAATAATAGGCCAACCCACCAAAAATCCAATGGAATAAATCAAACCATCATACCCTTTGCCATAAACCAGTGCCGAAATCCCCAAAAAGGAAGCTGCCGACATATAGTCTCCCGCAATTGCCATACCGTTTTGAAAACCTGTAATGCCTCCACCTGCGGTATAGAAATCTTTTGCCGATTTTGTTTTGGTAGCAGCCCAATAGGTAATACCCAATGTCCCTGCAACAAATATCAAAAACATGACAATAGCCGACATATTGAGGGCTTGTTTTTGTACCTCACCCTCAATTGCACCACTGGCAAAGAGTGTCATCATACTTAAAAAAATAACCAAAAAGAGTCTCATCTACGCCCCCTTGATAGAGTCTTTGACTCTAGCGACTAAATCATCAAATTCACCATTGGCTCTTTTGGTATAGATACCCGTAAGCACAAATGCCGATACAATGACAAAAATTCCAATAGGAATACCGACGGTTGTTACCGAACCTTCACTCAGTGGCGTTCCCAAAAGCGATGGGTCGAATGCTATCGTTAAAATAAATGCAAAATAGATAACGAGCATTGCAATCGAGAGATTGATAGAAAAACTGCCTCGTTTTTTGATCAACTCTTGATAATCGGGGTTGTTTATAATCTTTTGGACTGTCTCTTGTTTCATACTGTTTTCCTTTATATGTTTTAGAAAGTGTAATTTACAATTACTCTATACTCATCCCAGCTTGTTGTTGCACCCGTTGCGGCCACATTGAAATCATCGGCGTAGTTGGCTCTTAGTCTCAATTGGAGATTTTTGTTGGCATTGTATATTATATCAAAACCGCTTTCAGTTGCATCACCGTTTGTATAGCCATTGTTTGCTGCCATGGTGAAGTTGGCATAGTATCCTGTGGCTTTGACATCAAGACCCAATAATCCATTGAAATCATAAGTAAGCGATAGTTTCGAGGCATCTGTTCCTGCTAGAAATTGGTGTCTTGTCACCATTCCTTGCGTAAATGCGGGCATTCCACCCCATGGAGAGATAATGGCATTGGCATAAGGCGCATCGGTTGGCGTGTTTTCATCGCCCATTGAGGAGTAAGCTCCTGTGAGTGTAAATCCATGGAGACTCACACCTGCTTGAATAGCCCAATAGAGACTATCAATCTCTCCATTACCGCCCAAAGCAGAGAGCAATTTATCGCCTACGCTATCCTCTTTGATAAGTTGTCCAGCCAAAAAAAGCTTTGCTACGCCCATATCGACACTGTAATCGGCTTGTAGATAGAGTGCATTTAAAATATCGTGCGCATAGTAATCCCAAAGTTGAAGTTTGAGATTGGGAACACCTGCGTAAGTGACTCCTAGCACACTTACTCCATCGGTATCGGCACCAATGGCGTATTCACCCATCTTGACAAATTTACCTGCATTATCTCTTGCATTGATGGCGGAGTAGCCCGAAGTTGCCGCTAGGATTCCATTGGTATAGGCTCTACCAAATGTTCCTTGTGCAAATTTGGTCATGTGTGCTAGTACAATGGTTGTATCACTTATATCGCTATTGCTTATCAATGCCCCTTCAAATAGGTTGGGGAGCATGCGTGCATCGTCGCTTCCTGCCATGGGTGTATCAATTTTTTGGCGACCTACTTTGATGAGCGTATTGCCGTATGTGTATTGAAGATAGGCTTCACCCAAAAGCGCGTAGTTGTCATTATCTTTGCCCAGTAGCGTAGGGTCTGCTTTGGTATAATCGGTTTTGGCATCATCGATACTTAAGGCATTGGTTGTATAAAAACCTACCCCAAAACTCAAACCGTAAAAGGCAGGTGATTCATATTTCAAAAATCCACCTATTGCCGTAGCGTCTCGTGTATAATTGGTAGCCGCACTCAAATCCATCTCTCGTGAGATACCAAAAAGACGAATTTGTCCGCTTACCTTGCCGTTATCTATAGCAAGAGGCTCACTGACTACCTCCACCTCCTTGATTTCACCCCCTGCAACACCCAATGTCGCAAGCGCAACCAAACTTAAAACAATCTTTCTCATGTTTTACCCCTAATAGTTATCTTCATGCTAATGGTAAAGGAGAAACATAGCATGAACATAGCAAAAGGGTTTTTGAGATACGAAATTGTAAAAAAAGAGGGGAGTGTTACCAATAGTAATCAAAATATCCTCTTGAGGTTGGCACACAACTTGCATAAGTAAACCAAAAAGAGTAAAAGGATAAGTTTTGCACATCATTATCAACAATACCCAAATCCCCCTTCAAAAAAAAGAGCGTAAAGTCGGCAGCGAAGCCCCAGCGGTAAAGCTCACGATGCAAAGCGGTCAAACCAAAGTAATAGGAATGATAGCCCCCAAAGTACAAGCGATGATTACATTGCCCAAAGCCGATAGTTTGAGTGCGGCACTGCTGGAGGTGATTGAGAAGCACAAAGAGCGTTCATTTATCTATCTTATCGCCTCACAACCACTTGACAACCCATACGATAGTGATTTTTATTCCCTAGAGTTTCACGATTTTGCGATGAAGTTTGGAGTCTATGCCACCGATGAGGTGTGTGCCCAATCGATTTTTATCATCAACAAAGAGGGCGAGATTGTTTACCGTGAGATTGTAGCCAATTTGAGCGATGGATTGAACATTGAGGCGTTTGATAGTGCATTAAATGAGGCTATCAAGTTCAAAAAAAAGGGACACACGCACGAAAATTGGATGGGTGTGTAGTGTTTAGTCAAGAGAGTTTGGATTGGCTAGATGCCAACGGATACGACAAAGAGGCTATTGATAGAGTAGGACAATACGGCAACTCCGCCCTTATGAAAGCTGTTCGAGAGGCTCATTATGCTATCGCCAAAGAGCTTATTGAGGCGGGAGCGTCGCTTGAAATCAAAAACATTGATGGCAACAGTGCGTTGTGGAATGCCTGTTTTGGACAAAGTGCTGCGTGTGTGGAGTTGCTTCTCAAAGGGGGAATTGATCTCGATAGCACCAACGACAACGGCGTAACGGCATTGATGTATTGTGCTAGTGCAGGTAGAGAGGATATGGTACGACTCCTAATCGAACACGGTGCTAATAAAAGTATCGAAAATCTCGATGGATTCAAAGCCATAGATTTGGCTACGACTCCCACTATCTATCGGCTGTTGAAACAGTAGAATTAAAAAGCTTTGCGAGTCTCACCCAACTCTAAACCCTACAATAGCAATATCATCTTTGCGTTCATGTTCGCCTTGATAGTGTTTAAGCTCATCCATAAATAGATTTTTTTGCGTTGCAAGGCTTTTGTCTTTGTGTCGCTCTATGAGTTCGAGAAGATTTTTTTTGCCAAACATAAAGCCATTGCTTCCGCCTGTTTGGTCGATGTATCCATCGGTTGTGAGGTATCCGCAAATCGGGGATGTGAGCTTGATGGTATGTTCATCAAAGGGGTAGTCGTATTGGGATTTGCGATATCCGATGGAGTGACGATTGCCTTGAATGGTTTTGACTTGACCGTTTTCTACATAGATAAAAGGCACTTGAGCGCCTGCAAATCTTAAAATCTTTTGTTTTTTATTGATATAGATGACCCCACCATCAAAACCAGAGTCTGCGTGTGTATTGGCTTCCTCTTGCTTTAAAAGTTTTTTCATTATTTTATTGAAGTGTTGCAAGATGCGTACGGGGCTTACCTCCTCTTGACTTGCAATAATAGCACCGATAATCTCTCGCTCAATAGCCTTGACCAGCATCGTCACAAAAGCTCCCGCCACACCGTGACCCGTGCAATCAATGACCATCAACAAAGACTCATCTTCGCTACGCAACTCTTCAAAGAGATAAATATCGCCCCCAACGGTATCTTTGGGTTCCCATATCACAAAGTGTTCATCAAAGTATGTATCCAAAATTGAGGGTTGTGGGATAATAGCGTTTTGTATTTGTGCAGCGTAGGCGATGGAGTCTTGAAGGTTGGTGTAGAGTGCTTGGAGTTGTCTGATACTGGCTTGAAGTTCTAGGTTGATTTTGACACGAGCCATTAGCTCTACGGCTCTAAAGGGTTTGGTGACATAATCAACGGCCCCCACACTGTAGGCTTTGATGATTGACTCCTCATCGGTACTTGAAGTGATAAAAAGAATAGGAATATGTTTGGTCTCTTTGTTGGCTTTGAGTTGTCTGCACACCTCGTATCCGTCAATCCCTGGCATGATAATATCAAGGAGTATGAGATCAATTTTGATTTTTTCGACAACTTTGAGTGCTTTTTCACCCGAAAGTGCAGCAAAAAGGCTGTAGTTGCTTGTATCAATGAGTGAAAAAAGATTTAAAACAATATCAATATTTGACTTCTCATCATCTACAATTAAAATATTTTGTTTCAATGGCATTGGCAATATCCTTTCTTTTCTATTTTAAGCCTTGCTATAGCTCTTTGGTGTAATTTGAAAAAACTTCAAGCGCCTCATCAAACTCATAATTATCCACAAGCTCTTTTATGCTATTAAACAGCTTCTCACTTTTGTCGTCTAGTTCGTACTTTTCCAACGCTTTTGTGAGTGCATGACACTCTTGAAGTTCACCCAGTTCAAGCGCATCGTGAAGCTTTTGGAAGAGTTGGGCTTTTTGATGTTTGTTGATTTGGGTTTTTGTTGTTTGGACTTTATCTATTGGAAGTTTTTGATTGAGTTCCTCTATGACACTGCGAAGCTCTTGCGTAAAAGCATCAATATGTGCTTCATCTTTGGTCTCTTCAAGCTTTTTGGCTCTCTCGTGCAAACCCATAGCACCGATATTGGCACTCAGTCCTTTGATGGTGTGAATAGTACGTTTAAAGCTCTCTTCATCCAGAGTATTAATTTCAAGATTTTCATAATCTTTTTTGAAGTTTCGCAACAATTTAAGATAGAGCTTTTCATTACCCGCTAGATACTCCAAACCTTTGATGGTATCAATAGCATCAAATAGGGGCAAAAGAGTCTTTGATATAGGGGGAGTTTTTGTTTGGGATGGTGTATTGTCGGTTTGGGTTAGATATTTCAAAAGCACATCGTAGAGCTTTTCTACTTCGATAGGTTTATTGAGGTGGGTATTCATGCCTACGGCGTGGCTCTTTTCTATATCCTCTTTCATGGCATTGGCACTAAGAGCAACAATGGGTATGTCTTGATTGGTTTGGCGAATGATAGAGGTAGCTTGATAACCATCCATGATAGGCATTTGGATGTCCATTAAAATGAGTTGGTACTTATCGGGATTGGCACTGTATTTATCTACCGCCATTTGACCGTTGGAGGCTATATCAATGGCTATACCACTATCTTCAAGCAACCCTAAAATAATCTCTTGATTGGTCTCATTGTCTTCAACCAGCAAGATAGAAGAGCCTTTGAGGGTGGTGATGTTTTGGGCTTGTTTGCTCTTTTGCGTTTGATGGGAGTATTGGATTTTGACATCATGCAAGAAAACAGCACTAAGAATATCATTTAAGGTAGAGGGATTGATGGGTTTTTGTAAGAAAATATCAATGCCTGCCTCTTTGGCATCTTCGATGATGGACTCTTGACGGTAGGAACTTACCATAATAATCGTGGGTGTTTTTTCTAGGTTGAGTTTTTGATAGGTTTGATCAATGACTCTTTTGGCTTGGATACCATCAAGATGAGGCATTTGCCAATCCATCAAAATCAAATCGTATCCACCCTTGGAGTCTTCAATCTTCTCAACGGCTTCATAGCCACTGTAGGCAGATTCAACATCAATATGAAATCGTTCAAGCATATTGTGAAGAATCTCATGCCATGTTTTATTATCATCAACAATAAGGATTTTTTTATCTTCAAAGGTTTGAAACTTTTTGGGTGCGTGGTTCTCTTTGAGTTGGATTTCACAAAAGAAACTGCTGCCTTTGTCAAACTCACTCTCTACCCAAATACGCCCATTCATCAGTTCGGTTAGTTGTTTGGAGATAGTTAGTCCTAATCCTGTACCGCCATACTTTCGTGTTGTAGAGCCATCGGCTTGTGAAAAGGATTGGAAGAGTTTGGATTGTTGCTCTGGGGTAAGTCCTATGCCTGTATCTCGTACTTCAAAACGAATACGATTTTCTTCTACTTTGGTAACATAGAGAGCTATTTCTCCCTCATCGGTAAATTTGACAGCATTGCTCATAAAATTGGTAAGGATTTGAGATATTCTTAGACTATCGCCGTGAAAATTTTTACCCAAATGGTTGTCGTAGCTTACGATAAGTTCAAGGTTTTTTTCGTGGATTTTGTATTCCAGTAGCTCTACAACACTATCAATGACTTTAAAAAGGTCAAAGTCCACCTTATCAATCGTAAACTTACCCGCTTCAATCTTAGAAAAGTCCAAAATATCATTAATGATGCCCAATAGCGATTTGGCAGAGTTGTCTATCTTTTGGATATAGTTTTTTTGCTTTGGGTCAAGATGCGTAGCAAGTACGAGATGCGACATACCTATAATGCCATTCATAGGCGTACGAATTTCGTGGCTCATGTTGGCGAGAAACTCCGATTTGCTCTTTGTTGCCGTTTCGGCTTTTTCTTTGGCTTGGATTAGATCACGTTCGAGTTGGTATTGCTGGGTAATATCTTTGGTGCTAATAAGCAATCTTTTTTTATCATCCATAAGACTAACGGACATACTTACAATAATATGTTTACCCTCTTTGACAATGCAGGTTTTGGTAAAGTTTGTAATATACCCTTTGGCGATAACCTCTTCTATGGCTTTTTTGCTTTTTTCTATATCCTCGGGAACACTTAATTTGATACAACTGGTTCGTTGCAACTCCGCTTTGCTAAAGCCTGTAATCTCACAATAAGCGGGATTGACATCCAAAAAGGCGGTTGTTTCAAGGTCGAGTATGGCAATACCCTCTTTGGTCGTTCGATAGATTGCTTCAAAGCTGCTCTTTTGCTCTTCTAGTTCTTTGGTGCGTTTGAGAATATTCTCCTCCAAACGCTCTCTCTCTTTTTGCCATGCTTGATAGAAGATGATATTATTGGCTGCGTTGGAAAACTGTACCATAAAGTTCCCAATAGCTTGACGCAAGAGTGTATCGTGGAGCGTTGTATTCTCTTTGGCAATGCCATTTCCTGCCACAACAAGACCGTGCGGCACCTCACTATCGCCGCCAAAGAGTTCAAAATATGCCTCCTCTAGCCCAAGCGATTGGCACAACTTCTCGACACGCTCATCGGGGTTTTCTTTGAAATAGATAATGGGTTCTTTTTGCGTTCTTAGTGCCTCTAACACCGCCCCTGAAAGCAGTAGCGTAATTACCTTAAGCTTCATCTGCTCTTGCGGTTGATTGTACCCCCTATTGTGGCTGATTTTAAACCATCCATTGGAGTCATCATGCTCAAAAATCAATACCTTTTCAAAACCCAACTGCTCAGTTGTGAACTTCAAAGCAATGTTAGACAACTCATCCAACTGCATATTGCCATCAAGTCCCCTGCCAACCAAAAGCTGTTTTTGGGCGATATCCAATTGTTCGAGACTTAGTTCAAGTTTTTTTCTGGCTTTCTCTTCGGAATCGACAAAATAGTAATAGAGACTAAATATAATAGCAATGACAAATATAAAATTGATAGCAAAAAACAAAACAATAAAACCTTGCGACAATCCTATATCAAATGTTTTGGCATAAGGCTCTATCAAAGCACTAAGAATTACCAATACGACAAACAACAAAAGCCAAATAATCGTCATATACTTACGACGCAGCGTAAAGCTCCCAAAAACCCCCAACGCTGCCCAAAGTATATTGCCCCCGCTTGAAACGTATCCGCCCAAAAAGAGCTGGAAAAAAAACGGGAGAAGCAACGATATAGATATTTGTATGTTTTGAGAAACGATGAAGTTTTTTGTCTTGTAGAGATAGACAAAATTGAGTATCGTCATGAAAATATAGGCATAAGGAACCGTTGCTGCTAAGTAGAGTTCATAAACAACGCACAACGTCCCCCACATAAAACCTCCCATACTCATAAGAAGTCCCATGTAGATTAAAAAACTGTGCGTCCTTTTTTGTGCTTGTGTATCGTCGTAGCGATCGGCAATTGTTAATATAAATTGCAGTTTTTCTAAAAATTTTACCATTGCTTTACTATCCTAAAATCTATTCTATAAGTAAACTTCGACTTCCAAAAAGTCATCTCCGCAACTTATACCTTTTGTCATTTTTGTTTTGTAGCCCTCTTTTGAGCGTCGCATTGCCCTAAAGCCCTCTTCGGTCTCTATCTTTTCACCGTAAACCAAATCGGTACTATAGACCAGTTGCATCAACCCTGTAAATCCACCACTGTTTGCCCAATGCACGGGATATTCAGACTTACCGTACATTCGCATATAGCTCAAATCCTCAAAATCGTTGTAGTTTCTAAAGACCGCTTTTTGTTGTGAGAGTTCAACGGCAGTATGGTATCCCCATCCCATGGTATTGACCAGCGAGGCTAAGGCTTTAATCCAATCCTCTTTGGTTTTGAGGTAGGGTTTGACGGCTCCTTCCCATTCAGGCGAGGTCATAATACCTCCATAGGTAAAAAATCCACACGCATAACCCGCCTCCATGAGGAGTTCACCCGCCAAAGTAGTACCGTACTCACCTGCTATTTGCGTCATTTGATGCACAAATTCAAACTGCAATCGATTGACATAATCGCTTTGATTGCGTACCAAATAGACACCAAAGGCAGGAATAAGACCAATCTCATTGCCCACCATCGTAGCATGGGCCCCCAAAAAGGCATTGGTGATGGCTTGTTCATGCTCCCAATTGATTTGTAATTTTGGTACATCTTTGAAGCGTACGGGTTGTTTGGGGGGGGATAGATGTCAAAATTGCGTTGCCCTAGCTTGATGATATGGGTATTGGTTTCATCTCCACACGCCATACAAGTCGTTTGCATTGCTTGTATATCTTCAAGCTTTTTGTTGTAAATGACGGCATAAGCTGCTGCTAAAAAACCACTGGTGTAGTAATCGACAGGCTTTTTGCTTCGACCAAATTTCATCTCCCATGTTTTGGAAAAAAAGGATTTGGTTGTGGTTAATGTGCAACCACTCTCATCCATAGAGCTTAAATCAATCAGTCCGTATCCAAAACATTTGTAAATATCTTGTGCCATTTTTTTGGACTCATCGAGACTCAAACCTTTGCATAGGTTGCTAAGCTGATAGTAGAGCGAATCGGCGGCACTTCCTATCAAAAATTTGCTGCTCTCAATATACTCTGCATCCAAAATGGTTCTTTGGAGGTTGGTAATGTAGTGATGGCAGTGAAATATCATCGCCTCGCCACCAATTTCAAGGTAGTTATGCTCTTTGTCAAAAGGATAGTCATTGATATTAAACATAGCTTTTTCCTACCAAATCTTGAGCTTTTTCTGCAATCAAATCGTAGAGTTCTTGCGCTACTTCAATACGTTCACTTGCTTCAATCTTTTGGCTTGTTAATTTTAAATCATTGATCAAAAGCTGAGGCATTACTTTCATCAAGATTCTATCGTAAATGTTCGCATCCCCATGCTGTTTCGCCCAATTTAATAGTGGTTTAATATCTCTCATTGCATCATCCCATTTTTTTGTTTAATAGATAAAGTTTAGCTATTTTTATGTAATATTGTACTTAATTGTTATACGTTTTTTAAATTTCATTTGTAGTACTATGATTTTACATTTTTACCGTTCGTACTGAGCCTGTCGAAGTACATCAAGTTCAAAACCCTTCGACTCTTCGACAAGCTCAGAACTCAGGGTGAACGGATACGATATTTTACCGTTTGTACAAGAGGTCAAATAGGGCAATTTAGTGATGGCAAACATTGAGTGCTTCATCAAACTCATAAGCCTCGACAAACTCTTTGACACGTTCAAAACGTTGTTTCTCTTGAATATCGAGCGTGTACTGCTCTATTTTTTGGATTACTGCATCGCACGTTTGAGGCTCCATAAGCTTAAGAGCCTCTTTGAGTTCTTTGAAGAGCTTATTTTTGAGGTGGCTATCTATCCTCTTGCGTGTCTCACTCTCTTCTTGGATAGCCGTTTCAAGCTTTTGCCCCAGCTCCTCCATTACACCGCAAAGCTCTTGTATAAAAGCTTCACTATGCAACGCATCTCTATTTTCTTCAAGACTTTTGGCTCTCTCGTGCAAACCCATAGCACCGATATTGGCACTAAGCCCCTTGATGGTGTGAACAGTACGTTTAAAGCTCTCTTCGTCCAGAGCATCAATCGCAAGATTTTCATAATTTTTTTTGAAATTGTGCAACAACTTAAGATAAAACGCTTGATCGCCTCCTAGATACCCTAAGCCTATCGAGGTATCAATCCTATCAAAAGCGGGTATCCAATACTCTGGCTCTTTTGGACTCTCGTTGGATGCATCTTGGTTCTCTTTTTGGGAAATGTATTTCAAAAGCACATCGTAGAGCTTTTCTACTTCGATGGGTTTATTGAGGTGAGTGTTCATACCTACGGCGTGGCTCTTTTCTATATCCTCTTTCATAGCATTGGCACTAAGGGCAACAATGGGTATCGTTGAATTGGTTTGACGAATGATAGAGGTAGCTTGATAACCATCCATAATAGGCATTTGAATATCCATCAAGATGAGTTCATACTTTGTAGGATTGGCGTTGTATCTATCTATCGCCATTTGTCCGTTGGAGGCTATATCGATGATGATACCGCTATCTTCAAGGAGTCCTAAAACAATCTCTTGATTGGTCTCATTGTCTTCAACCAGCAAGATAGAAGAGCCTTTGAGGGCGGTGATGCTTTGGGTTTGTTTGCGTTTTGGCGATCGATGGGGGTAGTCGAGTTCCCAATCGCTCAAAAAAATTGTACTTAAAATATCATTAAGAATAGAGGGATTGATGGGTTTTTGCAAAAATATCTCTATACCCGCCTCTTTGGCTTTGTTGGCAACGGACTCTTGAGCGTAAGCGCTTACCATAATGATAGTGGGTATTTTTTGATAGTTTGTCGTTTTGTGCGATTGGTGGATACGCTTTGCCGTCTCTATGCCATCAAGATGGGGCATTTGCCAATCTATCAAAATCAAATCGTATCCGCTTTGGGAGTCTTCAATCTTCTCAACGGCTTCATAACCGCTATTGGCACAATCAACATCAACATGAAATCGTTCAAGCATATTTTTAAGAATATCGTGCCACGCTGGGCTGTCATCTACGATTAGAATTTTTCTATGGTCAAAGATTTGAAATGGGGTGGATTGAGAGTTCTCTTTGAGTTGAATTTCACAAAAGAAACTGCTGCCTTTGCCAAACTCACTCTCCACCCAAATCTCTCCGTTCATAAGCTGAACTAACTGTTTGGAGATAGTAAGCCCCAACCCCGTACCTCCATACTTGCGTGTTGTACTACCATCGGCTTGTGAAAAGGATTGGAAGAGTTTGGATTGTTGTTCCAGTGTAAGTCCTATGCCTGTATCTCGTACCTCAAAGCGTACACGATTGGTAGAGGCTTTGGTGATATAGAGAGCTATTTCTCCCTCATCGGTAAATTTGACGGCATTGCTCATAAAATTGGTAAGGATTTGAGATATTCTTAGACTGTCGCCGTGAAAACTTTTACCCAAATGGTTATCATAACTCACAATAAGTTCAAGGTTTTTTTCATAAATTTTGTGTTCAAGCATCTCCACGACACCATCGACAAGCCCAAAGAGATCAAAATCAATGGCTTCAATGGTCAATTTACCCGCTTCAATCTTAGAAAAATCCAAAATATCATTGATGATACCCAATAGCGATTGCGCTGAATTGTCTATCTTTTGGATATAGTTTCTCTGTTTTGGGTCAAGATGCGTAGCAAGTACCAAATGCGACATACCTATAATGCCATTAAGCGGCGTTCGTATCTCGTGGCTCATGTTGGCGAGAAACTCACTTTTGGCTTGTGTTGCAGCTTGGGCTTTGTGTTTGGCCTCTTCAAGCGGGGTAATATCAACACCAATTTCAATAAATTCAGTAATAGCACCACGACTATCAAGAAGCGGAAAAATAATGCTATTGATATGGTGTATTTTTCCATCTTTGGCGTTGGTGGGCAATACGCCTTGCCATTTTTTGTTTTCTTTGAGCGTCTTGTAGATGGCAGTTGGAAACTCATCAATATATTGTCGTAACATTTTATTGGAAGTCCCCACAAGCTCCTCTTGTTGGTATCCCGTAAGTTTACAAAAATTAGGATTGACAAGGGTAATATTTCCCTCAATATCGGTGATAGATACCAACAAAGCACAATCAATCGCCTCTTTGTATTGATAGAGCCTCGTTGAAATCTCTTTGTTTTCATCGGCAATCATCTTGTTGAGTGTGTTGAGTTCTTGCGAGTTGAGATCAATCGTATTTTCTAAAATTTTGCGTTCGTTGTCGTTTTCTTCATAATAATCAGAGATAGTTTGCAATAAATTTTGAAAGCTGGGTTCAAGCGCATCAATAGCAAAATCTTTACCTAGGTTTTTTTTGATTTGCCTCTCTAAGTGTCTGTGCAATTTAATCTTCATATACAACCGTAAGCGTCATGGTTTGGTTGTGAAGTTCACAATTTTTGATAGTATATTCAAAAGGAGCAATTTCACCGTAAGAGTAAAAGCCGCTCAATTGGACATTGTCGCCCAGTTCGTGAGTCAAAGCTTCAAGCTCCTCGTCGGCTAGTTGTCCCATGACAATTTTTCTCCCTACGCAACTTACGACCAATCCTAGGGCGGTTAGGCTATTGTGTTTTTTGATGGAGTATGCTGCTTGACCTGCACCCTCAATGAGCGCATCGATATTGGATTTCATCAATCGAGCGTTAAAGCCCTCGGGAACGTTCCCTGCAAACGTTATCGATTTGCTCTCCTCATCAACAGCCAAAAGGGTGCGTATAGTCTCCAAATCTTTGTCATCTTTTTTGATGCTTAGTGGAAACCTTAGACCGCTATGGGGCAAATCTTTGGCGTACTCTCCAAGGTATTTTTTGTAGAGATCCAAAGCAGGTTCATTATCTATCTCATAAACGACGTTATCAATCGATTTGGTAATGGTTCGATGGGTTCCAAATTCGCTCCATCCCCCAAAACATCCACTGCTAATATGAAGAGAATCGCCATAAAACCCAAGCGCGGCAATTCGATTTTGCACAGCGGGAGCATCGGCAATTACCCACGTTTGCTCAAACCTAGCTCCATCTCCTGCCAATCCTCCTGTAATAGGAATGTTGAGTACCTCATTAAGACCCGCAACCAAATCCGAACCGTTTAAATTTAATCCATCGCTTAATATAAAAAGATGCTTTAATCCATCAAGTTCAAATTGTTGCGCAAGATTTTTGGAAACCTCTTGAAGATTATCGCCTTTTTGAAAGTCTATCGAGTGCAAAGCAACTTTGGCTTGATTAAATGCAACAGCCGTTACCACAAGATTGGCACGACTTACTTCATTGCCCATAATATTGCCCGACGAAGAACACCCTATAATGTGAGCCTTTGGGTACTTTTGTTTGATAAATTCAAAATGTTGTGCCTCTTTGATGGTATCACTATCCCCAAAAAGAGTTACCAATTGAGCCTCGTTGGCATTTTCAAATGTTTGCAGCGTATTCCATCCATCTTGAGTCAAAATCAACGTTTCAATAGTCATAAAAAATCCTAATTTCAAAGTAGAATATTATAACACACAACCATTATAAAAAGCGACAGGGTTTAAAATGTGAATAGGCTCAAAATCAAGTTAGGTTTTGCAGAGTTTTGAGATAGATGACGTTTAACGAAATTTTCTAAATACCTTATCAAAATCAAGACTCAAATCACACTCTATATCATGAAATGTAAGCGTTTCATTGCTAAAATCACCCACTTTGATATATCTATCGTTTTTGATTTTATAGACTCTAGCTACCAAATCATCAGGATAGACTAAGATATAATACTTCACTTGTTGAGCCTCATAAATATTAAATTTGAGCGTTTCATCTTTTTTGGCAGTTGAAGGTGAAAGAATTTCGATAATGATTTTAGGGGCTTTTGTAATATATTTTTCATTCTCATCTCCACATACCAAGATAATATCAGGACGCAACACTGTATCATTAGCAAGTTTCCAATCTGTCTCATAGAGAATTTCACATTCACACGCTTCAAGAGCCTCTTGATTGAGAGCAAGAAAAAGCTCTCGTGCGACTTGCTGATGGATACGCATCGGTGCAGGAGCCATCGCCACAGCTATACCCTCTATCAACTCCCAATCCCCTTGCCATAAGCAGTAATCATCGTAAGTATATCGCACCAATAGATCAAGATTGGACATGATAAGCTCCTTTTTGATCTATTATAACATAATAGGGTGATGTTTTCAATCGTGTTGTAAATTTAAAATGAGCCGTTCTCTTGTTCCCACATTGCATTTGGAAACATCTGCATTTCACAATGCAACATACAAGGAAAATGAGTTGTTGTCACCCGACCGCTTTACCTCGACAAGCTCAGGGTGAACGGATACGATATTTTTTACTCTGTCGTGGAGTGAGCCAATAGTGCATTACGAAGCTGGAGCTTTGGAGCGAGTAAAATGCTTCACTTTGAATTGGCAATAAATATTATAATACCTTAAGCCTATTTTCCATATAATTAATAGCGAATACAAAAGTCCATAAAGAGGGATATGATAATTGAGTATCAAGGAAATTATCTGGACAGATTACTTTAAGTATAGAGTAGAGTTGCGTGGTTTTAATCTCTCAAATATCGAAGAGGTGTTGCGATACAGTAATGAACGCTATTACGATACAATTACTGATAGATTAATCGTTGTGGGGAAAGATGCAAATATTTTGATTGTGATACCACATGAAATCCATGCTCATACCATTACCCCTATTACAATCCATGCAACCAATCGCCAACAAATCAACTATAGAATCACAAGCGGAAGGTATCAACATGAATAATCCAAAACTCTCATATTTTGAAAAAGAGAACATATTACACCTTGCTATATCAAGCGAAAAAGAGTTTAGCAGTGTTGAGATTAGTCCAAATATTACGGCTGAACTCAATGAAAAAGGTGAGCTTATTGGTATTGAAATTATAGGAGCAAGTGCATTTTTGCGAGACTCCATCTTAGAAACTACCCAAGCAAAGCTATTGCAACTTACTCAAGAAGTTGCATAATCTAAAAAAAGCAAAAAATATCGTATCCGTTCGCCCTGAGCGCTGAGCTTGTCGAAGAGTCGAAGGGTCTTGGATTGACTCGTACCATAGCTCCTGCTGTTACACCCTATTGGAGTTCAAAACTTCAATTAAACTTCAAAATACCAATAGTGCATTACGAAGCTGGAGCGATTTGTGCAATAGCCAATCTCAGCTCTATTTCAATGCGGTTGTTAATTTGCTTATATCGAGGAGTCAGTGCCTATAGGGTTTGGGATATAGTACAAAATTGGCTACCACAATATAAGACTTTACTACTAAAAATACTACCAAAGGTGGAGGATTTTCAAGAGGCTTTAGAGGATGCTTTACATTCTCAATACTACATACATTTAATATATCTTAAAAAGTAGTTTAAATACCTATTGCATTTGGGAACATCTGTATTTCACAATGCAACAAACGAAGCAATTAAGTTGTTGTCACCCGACTCCTTGACTCTACGCCGCCTTTTCAAGTCCGAAGCTCACGACTTCAATCATGCGGTGTCTCTTTTGGGCTTCGTTTACGACATTTTCCAAATCTTGAGCTACGGCATCATCAATCCACTCTTCACCGCACAAAGAGCAAACCATAGCAGGTGTATCACGAACAACCACGATAGTTTCTCCCAAATCAACACTAAAGGTAATTTTTGCATACTCTTTTTGACCATTACAAATAGGACAATTATCCATTTTTTCTCCTTGTTTTCAAATCATTTTCAAAATGAACAGTATCGGGTATATACGCCGTAATGACATAAATAATTTGATTGATATTATCCAAAGATATTACAACATGGATACATTTATTCTCTCTATAAAATACCAAAACACTCTCAAAGGGTCTATCATTAGGATACTCTTCGATAATTTCACCAAATCTAATAGCCTCTTTGACCTCTTGTTGGCTAATGCCTCGTTGCAACATCCGCTTCAAGGCATGAGAACGCCACTCAATCGTACCGACTTCCAATGCCCTATTTAAATCATTTGTTGTCATTACTACTCATTAGGATTTATGTAGATTATAGCACAAAGAGTGACCAATCTCAAGGTTTATTGCGGACTTTTTTGTTCCAAAATTGCATTTGGGAACATCTGCATTTCACAATGCAACAAACGAGGCAAATGAGTTGTTATCACCCGACTCCTAGACTTCCAAAATTCCCCTTGACAAACCCTATAAATCAAAATATAATAAAGCAAACAATGCAGGAGATATATTATGGTATTGCAAACGAATGAAAAAGTAACCATGATTTTGCCAAAAAAACTTAAGCAAGAAGTTGAGGAACTCAAAAAAACACTGAAAATATCTACGAACTCTATCTATCAACTTGCTATTTTAGAATATGTAGAGAGAGAAAAACGAGAATCCCTAAGAACTCAGGCAAAGGATATGATAAAAGAGTATCGCTCAAACCCTGAATTGTTGGAACTTAGCTCATTACAAACAGATATTTATGAATACTAAAGATATTTATTTGGTCGATTTAAACCCAACTGTTGGGGCAGAGATGCAAAAAATACGACCATGTATTGTGGTGAGTAATAATGATATTGGTATCTTGCCACTCAAAATTGTTGTCCCATTTATCAGCTACAAAGATATACATAAAGCAAAAAGTTGGCTTGTGGTGGTCAAGCCCGATGAGATTAATGGACTCTCCAAAACATCCACAGCCGATACCCTCAATATCCGCTCTGTTTCCAACGAAAGACTTCTTAAAAAGATAGGAATCATTGATGAACCCACTTATCAAGCATTAGTAAAAGCGATGAGGGTTGTTTTGGATATTTGATTACAGAGGGCAATCCCTTGTAGTTGCCCTTCTCTTATTCCCAAATTGCATTTGGAAACATCTGCATTCCACAATGCAACATACAAGGCAAATGAGTTGTTGTTGTCACCCGACCCCTTGACTCCGTTTCCCTTTGTTTTTATTGCTATTACTGACCCTTACGTTATAGATATTATTCTTTAGTTCGACCCCGAGGTCTTCTTTTGATGCAATAGATTGAAGAAATCCTTGAATATCCTCTTCGATATTTCTATATTTTTTGATAAGCTTTTTGATTGCTTTGATATAACTGCCGATCTTGGTAACCTTTATATCGTTCACTTCAGAGTCAGCCTTATGCCCGTATCTACCGTTTTGTTTTCTCGTATCTCTCTCATGGCATCTTTGAGGTCGCTTCTGATCTCATCGAGTGGATAAAGAGGTTCATGACCATTGCCTCTTACTTGAATATGTTCGATTATACCCTCTTTGAAGGATTGCAAATATTCCAAGAAAAAGTCGATTTTGTTATCATTGATTTTGAGTTCTACATACATGACCATACCCTTTAAAATATACACTTATTATTGATTGCAAAGCTATAATATCGACATTATAACATAGGTTTATTGGTATTTTGTAGGGGGGCAACCCATCGTGGTCGCCCAAATGGTGTAATACCCTAAGGTACAATCGTCTCTATCACATCGCCTTTTCGTTGTAAGACCATCACATTATTATCAAGAGCCATCTCTTTGGTATCGTCATTGATGTAAAATGAGGCTATGCCTAGATGGTGGTTATAATCGCTGTATTCAGGATAGAGTATTTGGAAATTTTTGTATTTTTTATTGATGAGTTTTTCTACATCTTGCGAGTGGGCTTTGTATTTGGTTTCGATGATGGCGATATCTTTGCCATTTACCAATAATATATCGTATTCATCTTCTATATCACCTACTTTTTTATGGCGATTTTTATCGGCGTAGTCATAGGCAATACCTCCAATAGTAGGCTTAGAGCTAATAGAGTTCCAAAAAAACTCCTCTGCCACATCGCCTTGATTGTTGGAGATACCACCTACAAGTTTGGCTATTCTATCAAGTTTTGCATCGGTTTTTTTGTCCGACTCTGCTAATTCACGAAATGTTTTCTCCATCTCTTCACCACTCTTTTTCATCTGTGCATCGGTTTGTGCTTGGGCTTGTGCTTGGGCTTCTCGCAACTCTATAATTGATTGTAACGAATCTTCCCGTCAAATTACCCATCAAAAGCCCTTTCTATGGGGAATG
>DYMA01000029.1 GCA_020721815.1 Sulfurovum sp.
AATACTCTTCTGTTTTGATGCGTTCATAGTCGCTTAATCCGTAGGGTAGTCGCTTTTTCATCTTTTTGCCTTTGTGAAAATTACTTTTATTATACCATAACCAAATTATTCATCTCTTCTTCTGTAAGCGTAGCCACCCCCAAACTTTTCGCCTTAGTAAGCTTGCTTCCAGCCTCTTCGCCATGTATTAGATAATCGGTTTTTTTACTCACCGAACCGCTCACTTTTGCTCCCAGTCCCTCAAGCAAAGCTTTTATCTCTCCTCGTGGACGGCTCATAGTGCCTGTAAGGACGACGGTTTTGTCACTAAAGGGATTCTCTTTGATTGCTTCTTGTTTTGTAACGGTGGGGTGGATGATGGTTATTAGCTCTCTCATATTATCTTCATTGCTACGCACAAACTCCTCAAACGAACGAGCCATCTGCTCACCTACGCCATCAATGGAGATAAGTTGCTCATAAGAGAGGTTAAAAAGCTCCAATCCAAAGTGTTTGCAAATATCTTTACTGGCTACTTCACCAATATGCTCAATCCCAAGGGAACGTAAAAATCGCCAACACTCCACCCCTTTGCTTTTTTCAATGGATGCTAAGAGATTATGAACACGCTTCTCTTTAAAGCCCTCCAACGCTAAGAGCTTCTCCTCTTCTAAAAAGTACAAATCTTTTAGCTCTTTGATAATACCCTCACGGTAGAGTATCTCCACAATACGCTCACCCAATCCATCGATATTCATGCACCCCTTAGAGGCAAAGTAGCTTATGGCATTGACCACACGGGCAGAGCATTTGAGGTTTTGACACTTAATTAACGTCCCCTCATCAAGTAATTCACCGTTACAAGTTGGACAGTGAGTGGGACGCTCTATTGCCTTTTCATCCCCTTTTCGTCTATCGCTTAAGACTTTGGTGATTTTGGGAATTACATCACCTGAGCGAATAATAATCACGCTATCGCCAATACGCAAATCTTTACGCTCAATCTCATCAAAGTTGTGCAAAGTAGCACGACTTACTGTTGCCCCATCCAAATCCACTGGCTCTACCTCTGCCACAGGAGTAATCACCCCACTACGCCCTACTTGAAGCGTTATAGCATTGACTCTGGTGGATTTTTCAATCGCAGGGAATTTGTAGGCACACATCCATTTGGGGTGTTTGACCGTGTAGCCCAGTGCCTCTTGTAATGCTACGCTATCGACTTTGACTACCATACCATCCATGAGCATGGGGATTTCGTTGCGTTTGGCTATAAGTTCATGATAAAACGCCTCTACCTCTTCGATACTCTCACAAGCCCTCTCAAGCGGAGGGAGCAAAAATCCTAACGAAGCGATAAAGTCCATCTTGGCACTTAGGGTAGGGTAGGGTAGGCTGTTTTCACCAATCCCCCACGGATAGAAGATAAGCTTTCGTTTGGCGGTGATTTTGGGGTCGAGTTGTCTTAGACTCCCCGAAGCGGAGTTACGAGGATTGGCAAAAGGAGTTTCTCCCTTGTCTAATCGCTCTTTGTTAATGGCTTCAAAATCCTCTTTGCGTATCACTACCTCACCACGAATCTCAATCGTCTCTTGATAATCAATACTCAATGGAATAGAGTGCATGGTGCGGATATTGTGCGTCACATTTTCACCCACCTCACCATTGCCTCTGGTAGTGGCTTTGATAAGTTTGCCCTTTTCGTAGAGGAGATTGAGACTCGCCCCATCAAATTTGGGTTCGCAAAAGAGCTTAGGGAAAAGGGTGGTAGTTTTTTGAACTCTTACTATCCACTCTCGAAGCTCTTGGAGATTAAAAACATCCTCCATACTCCACATTCTTTGGATATGGGTCGATTTTTTAAACCCCTCCAAAATCTCACCGCCTACTCGTTGCGTTGGGGAGTCACTTGCTTTAAGCGTTGGATTTTCATTTTCATAATCAAGCACTTGATGATAGAGCCTATCGTACTCCTCATCGGTGGCGATTGGGTTATCTTCGACATAGTAGGCATACGCCCATTTTTTAAGTAGTTTTATATTTTTTAAGTATTCATTTTGGGTCATTTGGGTATCTCTAGCTAAAATAGTAAATGCCATTATACCCATTTTAGGTTCACAGAGATGGGTTTTTTGTATCAAAGCTACTCTAACGGGTCAAGTTTTATCTTTGGTCTTTAAATATTTGTTTGACAAAATCCACGATGGGTTGAAAGTTGGGGTGGTCGATATTCCAAAGGTTTGTATCTTTGTTTTGGTGTATAAACGACTGCATTGGTTTATAGAGGTTTTCACCTTTTTGCGAATACATCGTATAGGCGTGGAGTTTACCTTTATTGAGAGCCTTAGGATAAATTGTATTATCTTTTTGCAGACACTCACTGTAGCCATCAAAACACTCTAAAATTGCACTAGATTCGATAGTTGAGAGCAACAGTGTTTCCAAATCTCCTCTATCTTGGTTATTGGGAGTTAAAAATATTTTGATTTTAGATTTATCAAGTTGAGCCTTCTCTATAGCTTCCTTGATGCTTTTTAACGAAGTTTCAAAGTCACTATCTGCATCTTGAATAATGCCTACTTTGTCTATCTTGTGAATACTAGATGACAAACTCTCTTGTAAAAACTTCTTTAAATTTCCTTGTCCTGCTAAATCGATGATGAACAAATCATTATATCTATAAATCATCTCTTTTTCTTGTTTGAAATCATTAAATTTTTGTGTAATTCCTTGTTTGAGAGAGATGTATTTAATAAGTGCCACATCCGTAACACCCTCAACAATCAAATACTTCATCTGATTTCCATACCTATTTCGACATTGTAACTAAAGGATTCGTAGTCTCGTACAATAGGGTAAATAACCCCATCTTTTTTATAAAGTTCAATAGCTGAAATATCCTCAAACTCCATCTCCTCACTGGCTTCTTTGAGTGCTTCAATCGTATCTTCATTATGGGTGGTGACAAAGAGTTGAACATCCTCTTGTTGAGCTATTTCAATAATGGCTTTCCAAATATCTTTGAATTTTTTGTAGTAGATACCGTTTTCGATTTCATCAATTAACACTACTTTTTCTTCTGCCGTAATGATAGTTGCTACTATTTCCATAAAACGATTTGTGCCTTCCCCATGTTCGGATGATATTAGTGATATATTTGGATTATTTAAGGTAAGTCGTAATTGTTCTTTATATCGTTCAATGTTTAGAATATTGCTATCAAATAATTTTACATATTTTAAAAATTGATCTTGTAAATTTTTCTCTTGAACTTTTGAGTAGAGTACTATGAGTTTTTCATTTTTAGGTTTAGAAGAGTCTATATAGTTTTTTACCACATTACTATACAATAAATCATAATATTTATAATCTTCAATATCTACAGGTGTTAAAGGTCTAACTAGTAAGAAATCATTCATTTTATAAATTATGAAATCTTTATACCCATAACCAAATTCTTTTGTTCTTTCCTTTTCCTCTAATGTTAAGTTTTTATAACTTTGAGTATATATATTGATAATTGTATATGATTCTAACACATGATTATTATTTTCTTCACCGTTAATGTTATCAGCTATAAAATTAATATCATTAGGTGCGTCAATTGCAGATTCAAAAAGAAAGTTTTTAAAATATTCTCTAAAATCTTCACTAGTAACTTCTCGATTTTTTGCAAGATACATCAAAGGCATATTATGTATACCGTGAAGTCCACCTAACATCATATTGTTTTGAATAAAAAGAGCCTCCAACAACGCCGTCTTCCCCACATTATTATCCCCTGTAATAATATTAATCCGACTCAAACCCTCAAGTTTAAAGTTCTCGAAACATTTATATTTGACGATTTCAAAATTTTTTATCATATTTATACCTTTAATCTCTAGCACACCGCTAATCGACCAACATCGCTTTGATGATGCTCTTTATCTCTTTTGTTTTGGTTTTTGATATACGCATATCGCTTTTTTTGATGATACGTTCAACGGAGACGGTGCGTATTTGGTCAAGTACCGCATAAAAGTCACTGTGAAGCTCAACGCGTGTAGGGTAGTCTCGCTTGGTTGATGTAAGCGGGGCTACAATTACATTATCAAAATTCATCTCATTGGGTGAGAGGATAAGACAAGGACGCACTTTGCGAATCTCTGTACCAACGGTAGGGTTTAAATTAACAATGACAATCTCATACTGTTTATAACGCATCCCACTCATTCAAATCCAAATCATCATCGATAAGCAACGCATTGTGGGCGTTTTTAAACTTCTCTTCCCATCCGTGGCGTGGATTGTGTATGATATTGAGAATGATTTGATTTCCCTCTATGTGCATATCAAACGATTGCGGTGAGTCAAAACTCTTCAATATCCCCGCAGGTATGCGTATCCCCTTACTTGTGCCTATATCTATGAGAGCTACTTGCATTATCTACTCCTTGCAACTATTGATATAATTATAAAATAACTATCTTTTTTTGTCAAGTAGGGTATCTTGCATGGGCTTAAACCCATAGATTATCAATCAATCGAGTTGTGCCGACATAGGCGGCGACTAGGATAATTGTGTTGTTTTTTTCGATAGTCTCTATCACTTCAAAGTTGCGATTGACAAACTCTGTATAATCGACCCTATCAACACCTTGCAAAATCTCTAGCATTTGTTCTTTAAGGATAGTGCAATCGAGCTGGTTTTGGTCTATCAAAGAAGAGGCACGATGGAGCGATTGCCAGAGGGCTAGGGCTTGGTGCTTTTGCGTTGCGTCAAGATAGGCATTGCGACTGCTTAGAGCCAAACCGCTCTCGTCTCGCACAATCTCGCAGGGTACAATCTCGACATTCATAAAGTACTCCTTGACCATTTTGATGATAAGGGCGAGTTGCTGGGCATCTTTTTTGCCAAAATAGGCACGGGTGGGGCGGGTGAGGTTGAGCAGTTTCATTACGATTTGTAGCATTCCGCCAAAATGCCCTGGGCGTGTAGCCCCCTCCAAAACATATCCTGCCTTGCAAGGTGCCATGATTGCAAGTTCGTCGCTCCCATACATCGCCTCAATAGTAGGCATAAAAACAATATCAACGCCCAAAGATTGACACATAGCCAAATCGTGCATCTCTTGACGAGGATAAGCATCCCAATCCTCCCCCTCCAAAAACTGCGTAGGATTGACAAAGATAGAGACGATTGTCGCCTCATTATGGGCTTTGGCTTGTTGTATGAGGGAGCTATGCCCTGCGTGTAATGCCCCCATCGTAGGGACAAAACCGACACTTGCACCCAGTAAGGCTCTAGCACGTTGAAACTCTGAAATATCTCTAGCTACTATCATAATCGACTCTCTTGCATCATAAACTCTCGTGTTTTAGAAATTATAGCATAATGGAGCGGGAGTTGAGAAGCCACCAAAAGAGATGAAATTTTTTGTTTCACATGGTTACAAATCCAAAAGTTATGTTTGAATGCAAATTTACTCAAAACACTTTAACAAGCTTTTTGATATGATAGTAGCAAACTATTCTCACGAGTATCTCGCAAGAGCATCTCAAATTAAAAAGGGGTTACTGATGACTCAAGAAGTAATGATGACGCATATTGTTACCGATCATCCATATTTTGGTGTCTTTGTTCTATTTGCAATGACGGTTGTTGCTTTTCCTGCGACACTGTTTTTGGCACGATTTGTAAGTAGAAAGTTAGCAAGACTTGATACAGAGAAGCTCAAGCTTAGTATCTACGAGTGTGGTCCAGAGGTTACCAAGCAACCAAACACTATTTCGGTTCAGTTTTATCTGATAGCACTTTTGTTTATTCTCTTTGATGTGGAGATTATCTTTATGTTCCCATGGGCGATAGACTTTAAATTGTTGGGTTGGTTTGGTTTTGTTGAGATGATTTTATTTATATTCTTACTAGCAGTAGGATTTATTTACGCATGGAGAAAAGGAGCACTTGAATGGCACAGCATAAAGTAAATTACGCATCAAACGGAGGTTTGCCCGTCGCACTCACCTCGGTGGACAAATTGCTCAACTGGGGACGTTCTAACTCCCTTTGGCCTTTGACTTACGGTTTGGCTTGTTGTGCTATTGAGATGATGGCAAGTGGTGGTTCACGGTTTGACTTTGACCGATTAGGAACCATCTTTAGAGCCTCTCCAAGACAATCGGATTTGATGATTTTGGCAGGTACACTCTCCAAAAAACACGCCGAGTTTGCACGCAGACTCTACGACCAAATGCCCGAACCCAAATGGGTAATCTCTATGGGTTCGTGTGCCAATACAGGCGGGATGTTCAATACCTACGCAACGGTGCAAGGAGTCGATAGAATTGTACCCGTCGATATCTATCTACCAGGATGCGCACCTCGTCCAGAGACACTGCAATATGCCGTGATGATGCTCCAAAAAAAGATCCGCAAAGAGTCGGCAAATATGAAGAAAAATAAAAAACAAGATCTAAGGTTGGTCTAATGAGAAAATATACACCAAAAGATAATGTACAAGCAAAAGCCTACTATACGGATAGATTTTGGGTTGCTCCACGAGTCCCACGCCAAGCCGTTGAAGATGAGCATTTCAAAGCGGTAGTAGAGGCACTAGGAGAGAGAGTCAAAGAGGCTTATGTAGAGATCAACAACCTCGTTTTGCATATCGATGCTACCCAAAACTACGCCGTACTTGAAACGCTCAAAGATACCTGTGGATACAAAATTTGCAGCGAAATCAGTGCGGTTGATTATTTGGCAAAAGAGGGTGAGTTTGAGATATTCTATCAAATGCTCAATCTTGACAAAGCCAAAAGAGTGCGTGTGGTGTGCCGTCTCAAAAAGGGATTGGCGATTGAGTCTGTCGTGCCACTCTTCAAAAGTGCCAATTTTGCCGAGCGTGAGATGTACGATATGTTTGGTATCAAAGCCAACAACCACCCATTCCTTAAGCGTATTTTAATGCCCGATGATTGGGAAGGGCATCCGCTTCTTAAGACCTATCCGCTTCAAGGGGATGAGTTTGCTTCATGGTATGAGGTAGATAAGATTTTTGGCAAAGAGTATCGAGATATTATCGGACCCGAAAACAGAGACCCTGCACGTATTGATAGATACGATACGAAGCGATTTTCAAGGGTTGGCTATGAAGTACCCTTTGATACAGACATCTCTAGCGGTGAGACCAAAACGCCCATCGAGTACAGTACCACATTCCTAACCGATTACAATACGGGTACGAAGCAATTAGATAAGAGAAAGTAGGAGAGAGTATGCAAGTCACCAATAAATTAACACCTTTTTTTGAGAATCTTAACTTTGAACGAGATGACAATACGATGGTTATCAACTTTGGTCCCCAACACCCCTCGGCTCACGGTCAATTGCGACTCGTACTAGAACTTGATGGAGAGTTGGTTACCAAGGCCTATCCCGATATTGGCTACCTCCACCGTGGTATTGAGAAGATGGCAGAGAATATGACCTATAATGAGTTTTTGCCCACAACCGATAGATTGGACTATATTGCTTCAACTTCCAATAATTATGCCTATGCTTTGGCGGTAGAGAAGCTTATTGGACTCGAAGTACCTAGACGAGCACAAGTGATACGAACCATGCTTTTGGAGCTAAACCGCATCATTTCACACCTCTTCTTCCTTGCTACCCATGCACTTGATGTAGGGGCTATGTCGGTATTTCTCTACGCATTTAGAGAACGAGAGTTTGCAATGGATTTGATGGAGGATTATTGCGGAGCGAGATTGACGCATTCAGCGGTAAGAATCGGGGGCGTTCCTCTTGATTTGCCCAAAGGATGGCTAGAGAATCTCACAATCTATTTGGATAAATTGCCCCAAAATATCAAAATGTATGAGGATCTCTTAACCGAAAACAGAATTTGGAAGATGAGACTTGAAGATGTGGGAACGCTTAGCCCCGAAGATGCGATGAGCTGGGGATGCAGTGGTGTTATGTTGCGTGGTAGCGGTATCCCATACGATATTCGCAAAGAAGAGCCTTATGAGCTTTACGGTGAGCTTGATTTTGATATTCCCATTAGCCAAAGTTGTGACTCTTTGGGGCGATACAAGCTCTACATGGAAGAGATGCGACAATCTAAACGCATTTTGGAGCAACTCATTGAGATGTATCCTCAAACAGAGCAAAAGCTTATGGCACACGCACCCCAATACATTTCAGCTCCCAAAGAGGAGATAATGACCCAAAACTACGCTTTGATGCAACACTTTGTATTGGTGACACAAGGGATGCGACCACCCAAAGGGGAGGTTTATGTGCCTACTGAGTCACCCAAAGGTGAGCTTGGGTTTTATATCAAATCCGAAGGCGAACCCTATGCCTATCGACTCAAGTGTAGAGCTCCTAGCTTCTATCATACAGGATTGTTGCAAGAGATTTTGGTAGGTACTTACATTGCCGATGTCGTTACCATCATTGGTAGTACCAATATAGTATTTGGAGAGGTGGATAGATAATGAAACGATACGATTTGAGAAATCTAAAAGATAACTTTTACGATCGCATGATAGAGCTTATGAAGAGTGATTTAAAAGTGGGCGAAGTGGGGATTTTTCTCTTTGAGATAGGGGATTTTTCTCCCATTCAAAAGAGTGCCGATGTTGTCAAAGAACAAGGACATGAACTCATGAATTCGTTAAAGTTCAATGAAGTGGATTGGACCATTGTAGTAAAGAAAAAAGGCTCATAGATGTCAGCTGTAATTTTCTCAACTTGGAGGGGTGAGTTTATCGACAACCGTGGTAAATCGCCCGATGAGTCGAGTGAATCAGGATTTAAACTACCGCAAAATTACCACGGAGATGTAACCTCTAAGGCATTTATCGGATGGGATGGTGTTGCAATCTTTCAAGAAGATGTGGATGCTTTGCGTTTAGCTACCGAGTATGCCGCACAATATCAAGTCTATTCCGAGGCGTGCGGACGTTGTGCTCCTGGGCGATGGGGCGGTAGGATACTCTACGATTTACTTGACAAGATAGCCAGAGGTGAGGGTTCTTATGCCGATACGGATCATCTCAAAGAGGTAAGCCAAACGATGATGCTTACTTCTAAATGCGAGATTGGTCGCACCGTGCCTAAGCCTATTTTGGATCTTATGGAGCATTATTGGGAGCAATTTCGTGATGCTATAGAGCATCAAAAGCCCTCTAAGCACTATCATGATGATATTAAATACATTGCCAAAGTCACCGCACCTTGTACCGATATGTGTCCTGCGTTGGTGGATATTCCCGCTTACATCGAAGGGGTAAGGGATATGCAATTTGGTGACTCATTGGTAGCGACACGCCAAACCATGCCACTAGCCCATACGTGCGGACGTGTTTGTCCTCATCCTTGTGAAGATGCGTGTCGTCGTGCCAATTTGGACGAGCCTATCTCTATTATGGAGCTTAAACGTTTGGGTGCTGATTATGAAACCGACCATGCTTTGCCATGGCAACATCCTCATCCCCCTAAGCCTTTACGCAACGATGGCAAAAAAGTAGCTATTATCGGTGCGGGTCCTGCGGGTCTTAGCGCGGCGTACTATTTGGCGTTGGAGGGTATCAAGGTAGATATTTTTGAAGAGTTGCCTGTAAATGGTGGTGAAGTAGCCGTGGGTGTACCGCAATATCGTATGCCCATAGAGAAGTACCAAAAAGATATTGATTTGGTATTGGAACTTGAAGCGGTTGATATTTACAACAACCATCGTGTCGATGCTGAGCGTCTCAAAGAGATAGAAGAGGAGTACGATGCTACGCTTTTGGCGTTTGGTGCAAGACTCTCCAAAGCGGTTCGAGCCAAAAATGAACGAGCCGATATGCAGGGCTATTGGGGTGCTATTGCCATGCTTGATAAGGTGAACTTATGGAGCAAATACGGCATTGGCTCACCTGCGAGTAATGAACTCAAAGATAAAACCGTTGTGTGCGTCGGGGGAGGATTTACCTCTATGGACGTGGTGCGATGTTCGGTTCGAGAGGGAGCCAAAAAGGTGATTATGCTCTATCGACGTGATGAGAAGACGATTATTCAAAACACGACCTATGAAGAGTATCATGAGGCGGTTGAAGAGGGTGTTGAGTTTATTTTTCACTCGGCTATCGAAGAGATTTTTGATGAAAACAATCAACTCAAAAAGCTTTTGGTTAATAGATTTGAGCTTATGCCTGACCCCGAAGGTGGACGACCTCAATTGGTTAAAGTTGAAGGGGGAGATTTTGAGATAGAGTGCGATTATCTTATTCCTGCCGTTTCACAAGCCCTCGATACGCATATACTGCCCAAAGAGTGGGGGTTGGCAATGACCTCATGGGACTCTATCCAAACCAACGGCAAAGATTATATGACTTCACGTCCAGGATTGTTTGCAGCGGGGGATTGTGAGTATGGACCCATGACTATTGTCAATGCGGTAGGTCAAGCCAAACGAGCAGCATCGGTCATTAGTCGATACATCTATGATGGCAAAGTAACGCTTCTTGACGATGAGATTATGGAAGATCATCTCGCACGACTCAAAGTCTATAACAAAGATGAAAAAGTAACGGGTTGGATGCCAGGGTTGCCTAGAATGGTGAGTGAAAAGCTAAGCGTCCAAGAGCGAATCGACAACAATCGAGAGGTGAATTTGGGCTTCACGGGCGAAGAGGCATTGAGCGAAGCCCAACGGTGTATGCGATGTTATTATATCTCAATGGTGGCGGTGTAGCATGAGCAAAGATAAAGAGATTAAAATGATTACAGTGACCATTGATGGCAAAGTGTGTCAAGCTCCTTATGGAAAAACAATTTTGCAAATAGCGCGAGAGAACGGTATTTATATCCCTACGATGTGCTATTTGACCAAAGTCAAGCCTATTGCTTCGTGTCGTATGTGTGTGGTAGAGATTGCAGGAGTCGAGGGGATGATTCTTTCATGTCAAGAGGTAGCAACCGATGGCATTGAAGTGACAACCAACACCCCACAACTCTATACACAACGTCAAAATATCATGAAGCTCTACGATGTCAATCACCCGTTGGAGTGTGGTGTATGCGATAAAAGCGGCGAGTGCGATTTGCAAAACAAAACATTAGAGTTTAACGTCGCTACGCAAAACTTCACCACACGAGAACCCCATCGAGCCGTAGAGAATTGGGGCTTTATCTCCTATGACCCTGCTTTGTGCATTATGTGCGAGAAGTGTGTGCATGTCTGCAACGAGATAGTAGGCGATGAGAGCTTAGCTATTTCGGTAGGTGGATACAAATCAACCATTGTAAACAAAAACCTTGACGATGGATGCCATGAGTGCGGTGAGTGTATGTCGGTTTGTCCTGTAGGAGCATTGGTAAGTACGCACTTTAAATACAGCTCCAACGCATGGGAACTTACCAAGATTCCAGCTGCTTGTTCGCATTGCAGCAGCGGTTGCGAATTGAGCTACGAAGTCAAGCAAGATAAAATTTACCGTGTAACCAACAACTATGAGTTTAGTTCACTCTGTGGGGCAGGGCGTTTTGGTTACGATTTTGAAAATCGCACCAATGGTAAAGATGAGATTGATTTTAATAATGCATTGGATGCCTTTGCAAAAGCCGATACGATTCGTTTTAGTGCTACGATTAGCAACGAAGAGGCTTTGATTTTGCAAAGATTAAAAGAAGCCAAAGGGTATAAGCTTGTTTGCGATGAAGCCAAAGGGTATCAAGATTTTCTTAAAGCCTATTCACGTATCAGTGGCAAATCGCTCTATGGCGGAGATTTGGCGACCATCAAAAGCTCCAAAGTGATTGTAGTCTTTGGAAGCAGGGTTGATAGCGATAATCCTATGGTGAAGTACGCTATCTCAACGGCTAGTAAACACCATCGTGCGCGTGTGATGTATATGCACCCCATTGAAGATACAAACCTCTCCAATATCGTGACGCAATACATCAAATACGAAGTGGGTAGCGAAGAGGGTGTAGCAGCACTGTTGGCTCATGCTTTGGTTGATAGAGACAATCTTGATGAAGATACCAAGGTGTTTTTGGACAATTTGGATATTGGCAACCTAAGTGCGGAGAGCAATGTGGGCGAAGAGGAGATTGATACGTTGGTTCAATCTCTAAGCAAAAGAAAAGATTTTACTTTGGTAGTGGGTGCAGACCTTTACAGCCATCCAAGGGTAGAAAATATTGCAAAACTTATTGCGTTGATTGAAAAGCACGGCTCTTTTGATGTGGTAGCTATTCCACCTGCAACCAATGCTTTGGGTGTTGCACTCATTTGCGAACTCGACAATCAAGTGGGTGACTATACGATAGGATACAATAGCCGTGGTGATTTTACGTTGAGTGCATTGGGGGAGGGGGATTTGGATATGCCCTCACTCAATCAACAAGAGGGAACGTTTACGACTATTAATAAACAAGTCGTCCCCACAAATGCAGCGTTGGAGTACAAGGGTTATGTTCTCAATGATATAGCTTCGACGTTGGGTGTAAAGAGAGAATATACCATTGATTATACGCAAGAGTTACCTATCGACAAAGGGTATCAAGGCGTTGCTTTTGATGATTTGAAGGTAGATTTTGGTATCAATGGTGAAGATTTGCGAGGCTATAGACTCCAAACGCAGGGTGTGGATAGTGATAGTATCCTAGAAGAGATTGCTCCACTGCCAACCTATGATGGATTGGTACTCTATCGAGCCAATGCAATCAATCAATTTTCGCCTTTTACCCACAAGGCAAAAGAGCTTCAATCGCAAGAGTTTCTTAGAGGCTCTAGCCAATTTGCACTTGCAGCCAAGATAAGCGATGGAGATGAGGTGAAATTTGAGCTTGACGGTGTGAAATACACAAGAGTGTTTAAGATTGATACATCAATGAAAGGTACAGTAGCAATTAATCCAACAAATGATAAAGGATTAAGTAGTACTTTGGTATCCTCTTATAGATACGCTAAATTAATCCTTGATGTTCAAAACAAATAAGATGAGTGGTAAATATGAGTAACAAAGAAATTACAGTAAAAATTGACGGTAAAGAGTGCAAGAGCGTAGAGGGGGAGTATATCCTCAACGTCGCTCGTGCAAATGATATATTTATACCTGCGATTTGTTATTTAACACGATGTTCTCCGACTCTTGCTTGTCGCATCTGCCTTGTCGAAGCAGACGGTAAACGAGTCTATGCGTGCAATGCAAAAGTCAAAGATGGCATGGAAGTGACAGTAACAAACGAAGAGATACTTCAAGAACGACGAGCCATTATGGAGGTTTATGATGTCAATCACCCTCTACAATGCGGTGTTTGTGATCAAAGCGGTGAGTGTGAGTTGCAAAACTACACACTCGAACTAGCCGTCGATTCACAAAGCTATGCCATACCCGACACCATTCGTCAAAACAAAAACTGGAGCGATGTGCTTCACTACGATGCGGGACTTTGTATTGTATGCGAACGCTGCGTGACGGTGTGCAAAGATATGATTGGTGATAGTGCTATCAAAACAGGTCCTCGTGGAGGCGAAGCACTGCCCAAAGAGGCAAAAGATACCATGCCCAAAGATGCCTATGCGATGTGGAACAAGTTGCAAAAATCAATTATTGTTCCCAGCAATGGAACCGATTTTACCAATTGCAGCGATTGCGGCGAGTGTACAGCGGTTTGTCCCGTGGGTGCTTTGGTGAGTCGAGATTTTGTCTATAAATCCAACGCATGGGAGCTTAAACGTATCCCTGCTACGTGTGCGCATTGCAGCAGCGGTTGTCAGATTTATTACGAGACCAAACACACCTCCATCTCAGACCCAACCGAAAAAATCTACCGTGTTACCAATGAGTGGAACTATGTATCGCTTTGCGGGGCAGGGCGTTTTGGATACGATTTTGAAAACAGAGTCCAAGGCAAAGATGAAGAGGCATTTGCACTAGCCCTTAAGGCATTTAACACAGCCCAAAGCATCAAATTCAACTCCGCAATTACCAACGAAGAGGCATTGATGCTCCAACGTCTCAAAGAGAAGCTAGGTGTCAAGCTTATCAATCACGACGCAAAAGCTTTCAAAGATTTTCTCGCTTCCTACTCCAAAGCCAGTGGAAAAGGACTCTATGGCGGCGATCTCAAAGAGGTAATGAAGAGCGATTTTGTTATTAGCGTGGGGGCATCTTTGCGAAACGACAACCCCAATGCACGGTACGCTTTTAACCACGTCCAAAAGATGAACAAAGGAGCAGGACTCTACTTTCATCCCGTTGGCGATACATTGGTTTCTACTTTTGGGAAGAGCGTTGAGATTTTTACGCACCAAGTAGGTCAAGAGGAGTTGGCACTCTATTTGATACTTGATTTATTTGCCAACAAAGAGAGACTTGATGATGAAACCAAAGAGTATCTAGCCTCTTTCCATCGACATGAAAAACGTATCGTCAAAGAGAAAATCATGGAAGAGGTAAGCCAAAGCGTCACCGACAAAGCGACAGGCGAGACCAAAGAGGTGATTAAAAAAGTCCCTAAAACGATTGAAAAAGAGATTGAAGTTCAAATCAATGGATTGGTTGAGATGCTAGGCGGCAACGATGCATTCTACGAAAACTTTGAAAAGATGAAAAGCAAAAAAGAGAGTTTCTCACTCATCATCGGAGAAGATCTCTACTACCATCCCCACTCACGCAACCTTTCACGATTGGTAGCTCTTATAGAAGAGGTTTGCGACATGACCCTTGTGATGATACCGCCACGCACCAACTCACTAGGCGTTGCTATGATTTGTGATTTGGATGAAGAGGAGAGCGGATACGTCATTGGTTACAACGAACACGGACACTTCCGTTTGGGTTCACGAGGATTTAGCAAGCTTGATATTCCTGCACTCAACCAACAAGAGGGGACGTTTACCAATATCAACAAGCGTGTAGTGCCTACCAATGCAGCACTGGATTATCACGGATACGAGCTTAACGATATACTCAATGCTTTGGGTATCGGAATGCGTCAAGCCATTGACTTTACACCCCAATTGGGTAGGATTGAGGGATTCAAAAGTGAAAATTTCGACGATTTGCCCAATGGCTATACCAATGCAGGAGAGGAGCTACGAGGTTACGCTCTTGAAGTGGTAGAGACAAACAAAGAGGAGATAAAAGTCGTTAAGTTTGATGAGAGCATTGTGATAAACGAGGGCGAGATTGCTTATCGATGCAATCCTCAGCGACAATTTAATGATTTTACAGATCGTTCATCGCAAATCAATGAGGAGTTTGGGGCTTATGTAAGTCCAAACAAAGCCAAAGAGTTGGGTGAAGAGATTGAGGTGATTTTTGACCAAGAGCAATCTTTCAAACTAAAGGTAATTGTGGATGATAGAATGCAAGGGGATATTATCGCTATTCCAGATTATAAGAGCTATCAAAATGTCTATGGTGTCTTTGGTAGAGATCGATACAAAAAAGTAACAATTAAAAAGGTGTAAGATATGGATGCATTGATTATAGAAACCGTTGTCAAAGCGATAGTGGTACTCCTTGTGATTTCGGCACTAGCGGGGTTTGGTACCTACTTAGAGAGAAAAGTACTTGCATTTATGCAACGACGATTAGGGCCTATGCACGTAGGTCCTTTTGGATTATTACAGATTTTGGCCGATGGTATCAAACTCTTCACCAAAGAGGATATTGTACCCCAACACGCCAATCGATTAATCTTTATGGTGGCTCCTGCTATTACGGCAGCAACGGCATTTATTGCACTTGCAGCTGTTCCGCTGTTCCCTGAATTTACACTTTTTGGATACACAATTCGTCCTATTGTTGCCGATTTGAATGTGGGTATTTTGTTTGTGCTAGGAGCAATGGCATCGGGGCTTTATGGACCGCTTCTTGCGGGTATGGCACAAGCCAACAAATGGGGAATTATTGGTTCGGCTCGTACGGCTATTCTCTTTTTGAGTTATGAGGTGGTAACGGGACTTTCCATTTTGGCTCCTATTATGATAGTAGGTTCGCTTTCGCTTATTGATTTTAACAATGCTCAAGCAGGAGGAGTAAGCGATTGGATGGTGTGGCAACAACCTGTTGCGTTTGTACTCTTTTTAATTGCAGGATTTGCAGAGACTAACCGAACGCCGTTTGACTTACTAGAACATGAAGCCGAAGTTATCTCAGGATACGCTACGGAATACAGCGGTATGCGATGGGGTATGTTCTTCATTGGAGAGTATGCCAACATGATTACAGTCGCCTTTTTAGCCTCTTTGGTTTTCTTTGGTGGATTTAACCCTATTGGATTTATCCCTGGATTTTTGGCAATTATTTTGAAAGTATCATTTTTCTTCTTTTTGATGCTATGGGTTAGAGCTTCGTGGCCACACGTTAGACCCGATCAGTTGATGTGGCTATGTTGGAAAGTGCTTATGCCTATCGCAATATTAAACATCTTAATTACGGGCATAGTACTGCTATAGGAGGGATAGATGAGTTTAGAAAAATTTAAAGATAGAAATATAGGAAATCAAAATTACACATTGATTGGGCATGAAGCTTTTCCTCAAACGAGCGGAGAGAAGTTTGAACGAGTCATGAAGCGAATGCTCAAAGGTGAACTTTTTGTGGGACTATGGGTGACGCTTCGCACCATGTTTCAAGCACTCTTCAAAGGTGAGATGCACACTACAAAATACCCCTTTGAGAAGTTGCCTATTTCACCACGCTATCGTGCTATTCACGAGATGCTAAGACTTCTTGAGAGCGGTCACTATCGATGCATTGGTTGCGGATTGTGTGAACAAATTTGCATCTCGGATTGTATTAGAATGGATACACGCTACGATGAAAATCAACGCAAAGAGGTGAGCGAATACACCATTAACTTTGGTCGATGTATCTTTTGCGGTTATTGCGCTGAAGTGTGTCCAGAGTTGGCTATTGTACATGGTCCTCGTTATGAGACCTCCTCAGAACAAAGAGCAAGTTTTTCGCTTTTTGAGGATATGCTTACTCCTATTGATGCCCTTAAGCAACAAAAAGAGTATCCAGGCTTTGGTGCGATAAGTCCCAATGCCGATGAGAATATCAAAAAAACGCCATTAGCGTATTAAGAGGAGGATTTTTAATGGAACAATTTGCATTTTATCTCTTTTCAGTCCTAACTATAGGACTCTTTTTGGTAACGGTTCTAAGCAACAATGTCCTCTATGCTATGACATCATTGGCTGCTGGAATGGTTATCATTTCAGGTTTTTTCTTTATTTTGGGTGCAGACTTCTTGGGCGTAGTTCAGTTGATAGTCTATGTGGGTGCGGTTATGGCACTCTACTCTTTTGGTATGATGTTTTTTGATGCGACACGTGAGATCAAAGAGAAAAACACCAACGCCTATTTGGTATTTTTTCTGGGTGGTATGATTGCATTGCTTTTGGTAGTGATGTTTAGTGTTCTTATTATGGGAGAGGGAATTGTGGCAATGTATCCAACTCCTGAGGGTGCTAATAATCCACAAGCCGTTGGTTTGGTACTCTTTACCAAATACCTTGTGCCTTTTGAGGTTGCTGCGGTAATGCTTTTGGTAGCTATGATTGCAGGGATTATTTTGGCAGGTAAAAAGATGGATGATAGCTTAACGACCAAAGATGAAAATCATGAAGAGGAAATGACCTTTTCATTAAAGGATGTAAGATGATAGGACTGAGTCATTACCTTGTAGTATCGGGCATACTCTTTTCGATAGGAGTAGTGGGTGTATTAAGAAGAAAGAATCTATTAATGCTTTTCTTTGCAACAGAGATTATGCTAAATGCCGCCAATATTGCGTTTGCGGCAGTATCATCCTATTACGGTGACCTATCGGGTCAAATGTTTGCCTTTTTTATTATTGCTGTAGCAGCGAGTGAAGTGGCAGTAGGATTGGGTCTCTTGATAGTACTCTACAAGAAACAAGGCACTCTTGATCTTGATAATCTTGCGGCGATGAAAGGATAGATATGGAAAGTTTAGTATATGTAGCACTCTTTGCACCACTGGTGGGGTCACTCTTTGCCGCACTCTTTGGTATGAGTCCAAAAAATTTAATTACAGGTATAGCAACATCAGCATTGCTCTTTATCTCATGGGTAGCTTCGGTATTGCTTTTGATTCATGTGGTAGGAAACGGAGCGGTCTCTGCGACATTGATGGATTGGATAGGGGCGGGTGATTTGCTCATTCAATTTGGTTTTCAAGTCGATGCTGTGACAGCGGTTATGATGGTAGTTGTGACGACGGTTTCAACTGTGGTACATGTTTACTCTATTGGATACATGGATCACGACAAAGGGTTTAATCGTTTCTTCTCCTACCTATCGGCGTTTGTTTTTTCGATGATGGTGTTGGTTATGAGCGACAACTTTGCGGGACTCTTTATTGGTTGGGAAGGCGTTGGGGTTTGTTCGTGGCTATTGATTGGCTTTTGGTATCACAAAGAGGATGTTTCAACCGACATCAATCCCTCTGTCTCGCCCTCATGGGCAGCCAATGAAGCCTTCATTATGAACCGTATCGCTGACCTTGGAATGCTTGTTGGTATCTTTTTGATCTACTGGAGTACAGGATCACTTACTTATGATACATTCTTTGCTTCTATTCCTACAATGGATGATGGATTGTTGGTGGCTATTGCTGTTGCACTTTTCATTGGTGCGATGGGTAAATCAGCGCAATTTCCACTCCATACATGGCTTGCCGATGCAATGGAGGGTCCAACTCCTGTTTCAGCCCTTATTCACGCTGCGACCATGGTAACGGCGGGGGTCTATTTGGTCATTCGAGCCAATCCACTCTACAGTG
>DYMA01000217.1 GCA_020721815.1 Sulfurovum sp.
ATCACTTATGGATACGATTGGTAACAGGAGGAGCTAACCGATTAGCCTGTAAAATTAAATATTAATATACTATTGGAATCATATTACAAAGTTGCAAATTTAACTATAGAACGACTAAATGGTTCCAAATCGAAAAGACAAGAATTAGTACAATGACCCTCCTCTCCCTCTTCTCTGGTGCAGGCGGTCTAAACTGAAATGCACCCTACGGGCGAGAGACATTTTTATCAAATAAGGAGGAGACCGTGCAGGTGCAGACTATCTACATCAACCTCATCCACTACCCCCTTCATGTATTGGGTCCAAACAAGCGTGTGGGCGTTTGGTTTGATGGATGCTCTTTGGGGTGTGCGGGGTGTATTTCGGTGCATACATGGCAACGAAAAGAGAAAAACAAAAGCAGTGTTGCCAAGATAGTGGAGGAAGTGAGTCAATACGATACTCAAAGAGTCACCGTTTCAGGGGGTGAGCCTTTTGAACAACCCGAGGCTCTATTGGCTCTGCTTCAAGCGTTGCGAGATAAGGGATTTAATGATATACTTGTTTACAGCGGTTATGAGTTTGTCTATCTGCAAGAGCATTTTGGAGAGATTTTGAAGTACATTGATGCCCTCATTGATGGAAGATTTGAACAAAATCAAGAGAGCAAGGAGGTCTATCGAGGCTCTGCCAATCAAACGCTTTATGTTCTCAATGAAGCATTGCAACCGCTCTACGAAGAGTTTAGAGTCTCTACCAAAAGAGAGCTTCAGATAGTCGATACAAATCAACAACTTTATGTTTTGGGCATACCCAAAATCACCGATAGCAAGGAGTTGCTCAATGGAACGATATAAAATCTGCCCCACTTGTCAAACCAAAAATGAGCTATCCGCCTATTTGTGCGATAATTGCCTAGCCGATATTAGCAGTGTCGAGGAGTATAAACCCAAAGAGAGGGTATTAAAGCTTGTCAATAGCGATTACCGTCTCTCTATCACGCTCAAAGATGGCGATATTTTGGGGCGAGACCATGTGGGCAAAGAGGAGCTTAAAGCCTTTAAGACTATCTCACGCAAACACGCACGATTTTTTTTGCACAAAGGCGAATGGGCGGTAGAGGATTTGGACTCCTCCAATGGCTCGTATGTGCAAGGTAAGAAGTTTAAAAAGATACGCCTTAAAAATGGGCTTAAGCTCTCACTCTCCAAATCGTTTGAGTTTGAAGTAGTCATTGAGGGCTAGATGAAATATGCTTTTAAAACAGACTTTTATTGCTGTAGGGATATGGTACAAAAATGAAATTTCACGTTAGTTATTTTACCCATTTGGGCGATAGACAGAGCAATGAGGATGCGATGCTAATTGATAGGGAGTTGATTCAAACGCAAATACAACCCATAGAGTACAAAACCTTTGAGAGCAACAAAGCCCTCTTTGCCCTAGCCGATGGAATGGGCGGCGAGAACAACGGTGAAGAGGCAAGTTGGTTGGTTTTGAGTCAATTGCTTCAAGAGTACGAAACACTAAGCGTTCACGAGAGCATTATTGATACGCTTCACAATGCCAAAAAGAGGCTTGATAGCGAAGCATTCACAGATAGCACCAAACGCAACTTTGGCTCTACAATCGCTGGGGTTTTGTTGCAAGGCGATAAAGCGACGGTTTTTAATAGCGGAGATAGCCGAGTCTATCGCCTCAGTGGAGAGTTTTTGGAACAACTCAGCCATGACCACTCCCATGTGCAAAATTTAGTTGATGAGGGCATTATAGATAGCGACCAAGTTAATGACCATCCTTACAAAAATCTCTTAACCTCAGCTATAATTGGTGATTTGGACGATAGAACTCCTCTTGTTGAAATGAAAACTTTAGAGATTGGCAAGAGTGAAACTTTTTTGATTTGCAGCGATGGGGTATGGGAGGCGATGAGTTTGGAAGCAATGGAGAGCTGCTTTGGAGAGCCAAACGCAATAGAGTGCTTGATAGATAGAGTCAATAACTCTCGAAATAGAGACAATTTTAGTATAATTGTGGTAGAAACGAAATTGCACCCTTTTTTGTGAATGCTTTTAAGACCTGCGATGTAACTTTTAAAATATTCAAACCAAACACCAGACAGCTTGTGAAATGCAAAGATAGTATGGTATTTTTGGACAAAAAAGAAAAAAGTAATTTTGAAGAGTATTTAAAAAACTAAGCGGTGGGAGGGAAACGCCCCACATTTTTGCCATACCAGTCCGCCCCAGCCGTAAGCTCTAAATATTCAACTCGTTCAAGACAAATTGATTTAAGGGTATGAGGCACGTGAACTCCCCTATTTTCACTTCACTTAGTTTTAATAGAACATTGTAGTCAAAAATATGACTTGATGTCAAGTGTATTTAAAATTTTGAGTCAAATGCACCATAGACAAGGTCAATAACTCTCGAAATAGAGACAATTTTAGTATAATTGTGGTAGAGAAACGATAAAAACGTTGAAGAGATTTAGGGAGGTATAGCAGTGAGTGCAGTAGAGGTTTCAACCGTAACGATATTGGGCAATACTATGACAACTACGGCCGCAATGAATATCGGGATAATTTCGGGAATAGGGGTGATTGGGGTTGCTGCGGCGGGTATTTGGGTCTATCAAAAGCAGCAAGATGCCCAAGTCTTTGAACACAATCAAAAGATGCTCAAAAAAGAGTTTGATTTTATGTTGGGTGAGGTGGAAAAGCTTCAAGAGAGGCTAATTGGGCAGTTTAATTTCACAATCGATTGCACATCAAAGCTCAAAAAAGAGGCACAATTGGGGCTAGAACGAATCTTCCCGTCAAATTACCCATCAAAAGCCCTTTCTATGGGGAATGC
>DYMA01000218.1 GCA_020721815.1 Sulfurovum sp.
CACTGGGGGCTTTAAGTGCTTTAAGCTATCTTTAATTTGGGAAGATTCGCTAAAATTTATTTCTTTTTGAGCTGTAGGTTCGGCTTTAGCCGAACAATTGGAGTTATTGGAAGCCCAAAACTCGGCTAAAGCCGAGGCTACGGATTCTATGTGACATTTCCACCGTAAAAGTAGTATCCCAAACCAATCAAAAAAAGTGAGTTTCCGTAGAGTCCGTGTTCAATCGTTACAAGTGCCAACGATTGGGTTTTGAGATAGGTTGAAGCAAAGATTAAACCGCCCAAAAGGCTTAGCGTTGGGGCTACGGGGTTGATATAGAGCAGATGTGCATAGGCAAAAACCACCGCACTTGCTACAAGCATTCGTTTGCCCCAACCAAAAAGAGGTTGGTAGCGTACAAAGAAAAAACTACAAAAGATAAGCTCTTGAGGCAAAGCTGAAAAGAGGGGATAGAAAACAAAAATAACGGGTATAAGATGAGGATAATCGTAAAAGATACCAAAGAGCTTTTGAGGGTCATAAAGAAGCGTAAAAGCGATCATAGCTATCGAAGCTATAACCCAACGTATCACGATAGGAGTTAGATTGATACGATTGACCTCTTTGGCGTTCCACATCGCCTTGATGGGCTTTTGATAGACTATTTGCAAGACAAAATAGCTATAGAGTGCCACACTCTAAAGAAACAAAAACATATACATCGCCCATTTGTTTGCCATGATAACCCCAGGGATTACCAAACACAAGAGGATAAACTCAACAATAAGCAGATTTTTGTGCTTCATCGTTTAGGCTACATCCCCGCACCCAAATTCATCGAAAAAATGGGCAACAGCATCGCTACCACAATAAGCCCTACGATTCCTGCAATAAAGAGCATCATAATGGGTTCAAGCAAACTAAGCATCAATTTAATCTTATCTTCATTCTCTTCGTTGTAGAGTTTGGCGACGTTGTCTAGGATGTGTGCTACTTCACTCGACTCCTCTCCCAAAGCCAACGATTGCATAAAATTTCTTTTGAGTTTTGTCCCCTTGGTCATGGATAGAGCGTTGGAGAGTTTGTTCCCCTCTAGCACCCTTTGGGAGGCTTGATCAAAAAGATCTTTGAGTGCGACATTGTTAAACGTCGTGGAAGCCAACTGTACCGCTTGTGCATAGGATACACCCGAGCTTAACATAAGCGATAAAATATAGGAAAATCGCCCCAATTCGTAGTTTTGGACAATCGTACCAATAAGCGGTAAACGTATCATTATCCTATCGACCATCATGCGAAACCCTTTGGCGTGTCGATAGGCAAACTTATAGACAACAACAAAGAGTATCAATCCCACAAAGAGCGTGATGTAGTTGCCCTTTAAAAAATCGCTAATTGCCAAAATAAACTGCGTAATTTCGGGAAGCTCTTGCCCCATATCATCAAAAATAGATGTAATTTTGGGCACTACAAAGGTAATAAGCACCCCGCTCATAATCAATGCAAAACTCAAAATAAAAAGCGGATAGGCCATTGCGCCCTTGATTTGTTTGCTTACTTTGGATTGTGCCGAAAAGAAGTTACCCATATTGGTAAGTACTCCGCTTAATTTTCCGCTTGTGGAGGCGACATTGACGCTTTGGGTAAAAAAATCGGGCAAAGCATAGACTTTTTGGGTAGTCAAAGCCGTATAGAGCGATTTTCCCTCATCTATCATGGTTTTGAGAGAGTTCAAAAAAGAGCGGTATTTTTTATTGTCGCTGTGCTGATTTTCAAGCAACTTCATAGCCGTGAGCATTGCCATGCCCGAATTGAGATAGGAACTTAACTCTTTGGCAAAGGAGCTTAGCAAAGGGGAGGGCATGTATTGCTTGGAGAACTCCTCTATCGAGAGCTTACGACTCTCTTCAAGCTTTTCGTAGTAGATACCGTTGCTTTTGAGTTTGGCTTTGGCCTCTTCAAGAGAGTTGGCATCAATGGTTCCTTTGGCTTTTTTGCCCAGTTTGTCTATACCTTTGTATTTGAAAAGCATACCAATTGTGACCTTTTGTTCTTTTTGGTATGGATTATACAATAATTTATCAAAACTATAAGCAATAAAGTACTAGAATGATTGCTCAAATCAAGAGATAAGAACAAGGAGAATAGATAAAAATGAAAAAAGAGTTGATGATATTTTTGGGTGTTTTTGCTTTTTTGGCTATCGGTATGCACTTTAAAGAGTGGCTCTCTCACCCCATTGCACACATTCAAGCCCTTCCTCATGCAGGAGCCTACGGGATTGGTGCTTTGCACCCTTTGGTATTTACCACTTTAGGCTACTTATTTTTAGGTCTTATTCGGCTCACCATTAGAGGCATTAAGCGACTTTTTCATTGATGTTACGCTATTTTTATAACTGACCTTTCCTCGTTCCATCTCTCCTAAGAGTGTGAAATAACTGCCAAAAAAGTGCTTCGACAAGCTCAGCACGAACGGTTTTCCTTGCTCCATCTCTCCCGAGGTGGAATGCATACAGAAACCAAAACCTCTTCGCTTCCACCAAACCTTTTTCGTGTAAATATCAGCAACCAATGAAGCACCGTACAAGTAGCAAAATAATATGGATGTATTGGTCCATAAATTTTATACCTCTCCTCGCAGGATGGGTGCTAATCCACCAATTGGTTTTGTTAAAATAATATCACTTGAATAGTATAAAGAAAAGGGGGGAGGGTGTCAAGCAGGGTAAAGCCCTGCAAAAGGGGATGGGCATCAGCCTAGCCCGAGATTTATTGCTTATCCAAATGCTTTTTAACGAATCTTCCCGTCAAATTACCCATCAAAAGCCCTTTCTATGGGGAA
>DYMA01000030.1 GCA_020721815.1 Sulfurovum sp.
CAAAAATCCTGATACTTTTTCGCTATTAAATAGACCCAAATAGATAGAAAAACCTACAAACCAAAGGCTATAGAGCAACATCGAAAGGGTATCGCTTAGAATGCGTGCAATCATATAGATAGCCAAAAGCAACATAATAATCCCAAAAAATTGCGAAACCTTGCTCATCCATCCACCAGGTTTAGGCATAAATCTCCCCGCTCCCAATCCAATAAGCAGTAGCGGCATCCCCATACCAAAACTCATAATAAACAACGCCAATCCCCCAAGCAAGGCATCTCCACTTTGAGAGATAAAGAGTATCGCCCCTCCAAGAGGCGGTGCTACACAAGGACCTACAATCAAAGCCGAAAGCAATCCCATGATAGCCGTACCCGCTACGCCCCCTTTGCCTTGAGCTTTGTCGCTCATTTTGGTGATTTTGCTCTGCCATGAAGAGGGTAATCCTAGCTCAAAATAGCCAAAAAGCGAAAAAGCAAGAGCTACAAAGAGTGCTGCAAAGATACTCAATACCCATGGATTTTGCATCGAGGCTTGAATATCGGCTCCCATAAGTCCTGCAATAAGTCCTACTACTGTATAGGTTGTCGCCATGGAAAGCACATAGATAAGTGAGATAAAAAATCCTTTGGAGGCTGAGGGTTTACCCTCTCCCGATTGCGATACGATGATAGAGGAGAGAATGGGTATCATAGGAAAGATACAAGGAGTGAGTGAAAGCAACAATCCAAAGAGAAAAAAGAGAAACAAAATAAACCAAAAGCTCTCTTTAGCTAAAGCATCGGCGATGTTTTGGGTACTGGTATCTTGACTCAAAGCTGAAATTTTATCAAAGGCTGAACTCTCTTTGGTTGTCTCTTTGGTCTCTTCTTTAATGATATTTGAAGTAGGTGAGCGATGTTTGAAATCAAACGTTTGGGTAATAGGCTGATAGCATATCCCACTTGTCGAACACCCCATAAACTCAATTTGAAGCGTATAGTCACCCTTTACTTTGGATTCAATCGTATCAAGGTCGAAATCAACAACTACTTCGTGTTCATAGACCATCTCGCCCTCATCATCAATAGCACTGGGCAAAGCGGGGGAAAGTTCCAAAGAGGTTGGTTTAATAATAGTGTATTTAAGAGAGTTTTGATAGAGATGAATATCTTTGCCCAATGTAATTTTGGTTTGCAGTTTGTTACCGATAATGTTTGCCTCAACAATAAAGGCCTCGGAGGGCTTGAGAAATGTGTTTTGTTGAGGTGTATTGACACCAAAAGCAAAGAGCATAGAACTCATAAACATCGCAACAACAAAGAGTTTTCGCATAAATAGTCCTTATATGTATCTAATAGGAAACTATAGCTTACAAATGTAAATAGAGGATTAATCACAATTTGGCTAAAATTTGCCCCTATTAAAGGAGTCTTATTTATGCAAAAATCTACAATCTACTTTCTCCTAGCGACTCTACTGTTTGTATCGTGTTCCAAGCCTGTGACCATTTATACCCTTGATGCCCCTGACATATCGCCTCACAAGCAAACCCGATACGCCCATAGCACCATCAAAATCGCCTACCCCAAAAGCATCAAAGATATGATGAGTCGTGACATTATAATCAAATACGATACCAACAAACAAAGCTTTTATCAACACTCCATTTGGGCAGAAAATATCAACCGCCTCACCATGGCGTATATCACCGATGTATTGGAGCGTAGCCGACTCTTCAAAACCACAATGAACTACTCATCTTACGCCAAAAGCGACTTTTTATTGGAGATTTTCATTCATCAAATGCACCACCGTATCTATCATGAGGGCTCCTATGCACTCCTCTCTATTAAGCTCAATCTTTTGCGTAGCAACAACTCCAATCTTATTAAAACCCGACACTTTAATTACCGTATTCCCACCGCCACACAAGATGTCAAAGGCTTCATGGAGTCCAACCAAAAAGCATGGAATCAATTTCAAAGCGATATGATAGAGTGGATTGCGCAGTAATTTTGTTCATTGCTACCATAAATAAATGAGAGCAGGAAAAGCAATCACAATCAAAATCGCTACGATTTGCAACACGATATAAGGCACAACGCCTCGATAAATATCACCTGTACTGACCAAATCTTTGGCACTTCCTTTGAGATAAAAGAGCGTAAAGCCAAAGGGTGGGGTCAAAAATGAAGCCTGAAGATTGAGAGCAATAAGGATAGCAAACCAAACAGGATCAATCCCCAATGAGTTTACAATAGGCAACAAAATAGGCACTACCACAAAAGCAATCTCAATAAAATCAATAAAAAACCCTAGCAAAAAGATAACAATCATCGCCACGGCGATAAAGAGAGCCTTTGAACCCAAATCATTAGCAAAAAACTCCAACGCCAAATCTCCGCCACCTAGTTCATTGAAAACCAGCGAAAAAATCGTTGCACCAATAAGTATCATAAATATCATCGAAGTTAATTTAACGCTCTCAAAAGAGGCATATTGGATAGTCTCACGATTAAGCCCTCCTTTAAACCACGCTATAAGCAAAGCTCCCATTACCCCAATAGCTGCCGATTCGGTAGGGGTTGCAATCCCGCTAAAAATCGAACCCAACACCACCACCATCAAAAAAAGCGGTGGGAGCAGCGAAGCCAAAAGCTCTTGGGTGCTAATGGTTTGCTCCTCTTGGATAGCGGGTGCGACGTGGGGATTGAGCCACGCTACTATCAAAATATAGGCAATATAGAGTCCAACAAGTATCATGGAGGGGACAATGGCCGCACGAAAGAGATCGCCTACGCTCAAATGCATCTGATCACCCAAAATAATAAGCACCACCGAGGGAGGGATAATCTGCCCCAACGTCCCACTTGCCGCAACAGCCCCACTAGCAAGTGTGGGCGAGTAGTGGTGTTTGAGCATCAAAGGCAAGGCAATAAGGCTAAGCATCACCACACTAGCCCCCACAATCCCTGTACTAGCCCCCAATATCGCTCCTACAAGCACCACGCCAATCGCCAATCCGCCTCGCACCGTGCCAAAAAGTCGTGCCACGCTCAAAAGCAAATCTTGTGCCATACGGGTCTTTTGCAAAATAAGTCCCATTAAAATAAAGAGCGGTACTGCCATAAGTGTCGCATTTTGCATAATGCCGTATATTCGGTAAGAGAGCATATCAAATATCCCCAAACCTATATCATCGGTAAGCGTAGCAAACAGCAATCCTACTCCCGAAAAGACAAACGCCACCTCAAACCCTGCAAAGAGCATGACGAGTGAGAACAAAAACATAATCACTACAGGTTCTATCCAATACTCCCCATCCATCATCGCCAAAGCAACAATCGCTCCCACAAAAGCCAAAAATCGCAAAAGCACTTTAAAAGAAGTAATCGCTTGTAGGGCTTTGAGCATTTGATTAAAGGCTTCGATAATCACCAAAACAAAGGCAACAAAAACAAAACCTTTGATGATAAATCGATGCGTTAGCCCCCCTGGGTCGCTTGATATTTCATTTTGATAAAAGCTTTGCAGTGCCATATCCCAACCCCCCATGGCAATAATTACCGATGAGGGAATCACCAAAAAAACCATTGAGAGGAGCTTAATGGTGGCTTTGGTGTTGTTTGAGTACCTATCAAAGAGTATATCGACTCTCACATGTGCATCGCTTTTGAGAGCATAGGCAATACCTAGCAAAAAGAGTACATCAAAAATATGCCACTCCAGCTCTTGCAACGCTATCGAACCCGAAGCAAAAAGATACCGCATAAGCGTATCATAAAAAACCAACAAAGCCAAAGCCACCACCAAAAAAGCCGACAACCGCCCGATGTTTTGGGAAAAAAACCCCAGTAGATTTACTATTTTATTCACTCTCTTCTCCTTGTGTCTTAAATATCTTTTTCAAAACTCTCATCACCCTTCACAAAATGGTACAAATACTCCAAATTTCCCTCTTTGCCTGTGAGTGAGGAGGGGGATAGGTGTAGGAGTTTCCAGTTGAGCTTTTGGGTGGTTTGCAAAAAACTCTTTTGGGCTTGTTTGATGGCTTCTCTATCAATGACTACCCCTTTTTTGTCTCTTTTGGCATCTTTGCCCACTTCAAATTGGGGTTTGTAGAGGATGATAATATCTTTTGAGGCAAGTCGATGAATATCGTCAATAATTTGCACAATAGAGATAAACGAGACATCGCAGGTGACAATATCATAGCTTTTAGCACTTTGAAAATCTCGTATATCGGTTGCTTCAAAGAGATTGAGTTTAGGATTGTCTCGCAAGGAGTGGTGAAGCTGGTTATTTCCCACATCGACACAATCAAGCTTTCCTACCCCACTTTCAAGCAAAATTTGTGCAAATCCCCCCGTGCTAGAGCCAATATCCAAAGCTACTTTATCGTTTAAATCCAATGGATATTCCCTTAAAAACCCCTCCAATTTTTGTGCTGCGCGTGAGACGTAGAATTTTGACTCTTGAATATCGATAGTAGAATGTTCATTAATCTTGCTAGAGGCTTTAGCAACTTTGCCATCAACTAGCACCCTCCCCTCTTCAATCGCATTCAACGCCCGATTTCGACTCTCAAAGTAGCCGTTTTGGACGAGGTATTTATCTAATCGCATTTGAGTAACTCCTCTAATCGATTTGTAAAATAAATAAAACTTGGCATATCGATTTTATCCAACTCAATTCCACCATTTTGTATCATTTCATTAATCTGCTCACTACTTTTTCCATAACTAGCCAATTCATCTTTGAGATTATGAGGTGAATCATCATTACCTGAACGCTCTTCAAGCTTTTGGCACTGCTGATAAGGAGTAGCTTTGAATGCACAAATCAACCACGCTTCGGATTTGGGTTTGGGTACCATCGCAATTCCTCTATCAAACCGTTCTGCCTCAAATCCACTTTCTATTGATTTTACTTTTTTTTCCCACATTCCCTTAATGCTACTTTGTGTGTCATCGGAATCTCGAAACAATACTGCAATCACATCTTCATCATTAAACTCTTTTGCTTTTTCTTTAGCCAATTGTGCTAATGCTCTTGCATTTTTGAAAAAAAGTCCAGTCTCTTGGTTTTTCTTTTTGCCAGGAAATGAAAGTCTGTTTCTAGTCTCTTCAATAAGTTTTGGTTTTGGTATAAAAGTAATCAAGTTAGGGGTTAATTCATAAAAGGAGTATTGTAATTTTTGCTCAATAATTTTATCAATAATAAAATACATTGATGCAGGAATAAATTCTTCTAAACTATAAGAGAGTTGTCCTATATCACCGTTACCTTCACCACTTAAGACTAAATGCATTACTTCTCTTTTTTTACTTGTAACGATTCAATTTCTTCTGCGAGTAGAGACAAATCTGTATCCATATATACTTCTCCTGCCCCCATCAACTCCAACTTTTCACTCATAGAAGGGATATTAAAGAGCGGAATACTTTGGGTAAATCCCTCTTTTGTTTTGTAGATATATTGTACAGACTCTTTGGCAACCTCATCTTCGATATAGTTGAGTATCATCGGACTATGGGTAGTAATCATCACTTGATGTTTAGAAGCTATCAAAGTATCCATTAAAAACTCAATCAACTCGGCATTGATACCGTTTTCTATCTCATCAAAAAGCAAAAAGCTCTTTTGCGATTGCAGTTGAGCTAAAATTGCGATAAGGCGTAATATTCCATCATTTAAATAGGTTGCCTCACTAATTATTTGTTTTTCACGAAAATTCTCAATTACCTCTAACTGTGTTAAAACATCAGTAATTTTTTTTATCTTATAATTTTCTAGCTGTGGATAACACTTCCTAAGCTGTTTTAATATTTCATCATGTTGTTGTGAATTAAAAGTACTCAAATAGGCACTTAAATTAGCACCCGTACGCCCTAGTTTACTGTTTCCTACTAGTGATGGCTTACGAAGTTCTTGAGGAGAAAGTAGCTCTAGTGAATAAATATTTTGTAGATAATACTTCAATGTTCTAATGGAATCGGGCAAAAAATCATCTTTTAAGCTTGAAAGAAATGAACCCTCATACTCTTGTATAATATCACCTTTTAGTGCTTTTGCTTGTGTTTCTAAATCTTTAACAATCATATATTTAGCGTCTTTTACTTCAAAGATACTCTTACCTGAAGCCATTTTTATATTTTCATAAGTACATTTCAGTAAAACAGTATTAAACTTAAACTCCCATATATAGAGTTTTGAATGATAAATATAACTTATTTTAGCATCAATAGTCTGCCGATTATTAAATTTAGATTTTAATCCTTTTGCATCCCATTTCCTATCACCATGAACCCATTGATAGATTCTGCCATGCATCTGCTGTGAAACAAAATCAATCGCTTGTAAGATAGTTGATTTCCCTGCACCATTCAAGCCTATAAGAGAGGTAAATTTACCTAAATCAATACGAAATTTCTCCAATGATTTAAAATTATCAATCTCTAATGTTGTAATCTCTATCACCTAAAATCCTTTTATTTTGGAAAAGTGAGTATAACCAAAATTCATTACATCTCCTCTTTGTAAAATATATCCATCGAACTGGACTCTTTGTTGATGATAAAGTCCGCTTCGATGTTTTTGGAGTGTTCGTAGAGTATTTTCACACTCGATACCTCATCGCCTAGATAGATGATGGTAATCTTATCGCCTATCTTTTTGCCCACTTCAAACTTGCTATCGCTAATGACAAAATGCTCTACCCTAAGCCCCAAATTGGACAAAAAGGATTTCGCCAACGCACCGCCTAAGAGATATTGCAAATTCTCTGTTTTGTTGAGCCTCGCACCCTGTGAGGTATCGAGAAGCAGCACCGATAAAATCTCCTCTTTGGACATAAGAGGCGTAGAGGAGAAGTTGAGAATAGGCTCTGTTGGCGTACCTACTACCAATATGGTGATTTTGGCATCGCCCGTGTTGTAGTGTGCTTTGATATCCAAAATAGGCTCTGTGGGGTCGCCTTTGAAATGAATAGCACTTTTGCTAAGGCGGATGATTTTGTTTTGCAATACGTAATAACTGCTCCAATCTATCAACTTAATACTCCCCTTAAGTCTTATATCTTTGGCTTTTTCTTTGGTGAGTTTGAGATGGCTATGGGCTTGGATGCTCATCTCGTTTGTTTTGTAGGTTAAGGGGGCTAAGGTCTCTATGGCTAAATCAATGCGAAGATTATCGGGGGCTTTTTTTTGAGATTTGTGGAGAAATACTATATCTTTGTCGAGTGCAAAATTCTCGTTGTGTTGCATTGCGTACAAGATACTCCCACCATTAAGCTTAATGCCTCCTTTGATATCCATTCTATCTCGTTCAACCAACACCTCCACATCGCTTTGGATAGTTGTGTCGATATAGTCGGGGTGTTTGAGCTTCAATCCCTCGCCCAAAATACGAAACACCCCTTTGGATTGCCTATAGCTACCCTCCACCCACAAGGCATCGTTGAGCCAAAACTTATCGACTCCTAATGCGTCATCTTTGTAGTGGAGTGTAGAGGGTTTGGTAGCAAAAAACTTCATCTTTTGGGCGGTTAATTGATAGCTTTGAATCGTTAGGCTTTGGGTGTTGCCTTTGGCTTTGAGTTGTATGTCGCTAATGGAGTTTTTCTCAATCGAAAGAGCGTTGGAACGCACATTTAGACGGATATTTTTTTGATTGGTGAGTGTCATGTTGGCAAACACATCACCTTTTAGGCGTGGTGTTTCAAGGGCATAGATAGGTTTGAGCGTTTTGAGCAGTTGGCTTAGTGAGGTGATGTTTATATCGGCGTTAAGCTTTTGGTTGGGATTGCCTTTGAGCCTCACGCTTTGGGAGGCTACTTTGAGGTGTGCATCGATGGTTTTTGAGAGATAGGCAAGATTGGCTTGGATGCGTTTGGATTTGAGTGCGACTGTGAGCGTTTGGTTGCTATCCATTTGGGCTTGAAGCTCTATCTTGCCTAGCTTATCGAGGTGCAAACGGTTATCAAAGCGGTGTAACATCGAATCTTTTGGGAAACTAAGCCAACCCTTTAGCCCCATTGCCCCATCGTAAGTACCATCGAGTTGCAGACTTGCCGCATTGGAATCGATAGAGAGGTAGCTGTAAATTGGTCTAATCCCATCAAGTGCAAAATTGGAAGTAAGCACAAAATCGGCTTCCAGTGTTTGCAACGATTTGGGAAGCAACGCTTTGGGTTTGAGCCTCTCTTTGCTGTAAAGCGTAAGGATAGAGCGGTTGAAATCGTGCGTGACAAAACTCCCTACCAATGCTTTGGATTGCAACTCCACCACCACTCCTTGCTTATCACCTTTGAAATCAACCGCAAGATTATCCAATATCTCACCGTAATCCTCAAAAGCCTCTTCTTGATGCGTAATTGTGCCATTATAATGTAAGGTTTGTATATCGATACGGCTTTGGAGTATGATATTTTGAAGATAGGGAGTATCTATCGTGCTTTTTATATCCGCCCTACCCTCTCTAAGCTTAGCCTCTAGTTCGATACGATACGCCCCATACGAGGCGTTGAGTTGGAGTTTCTCTATGGCTATCTTCCATGTAGAGGGGGTGCTTTGGGTCGCATTATCCTCTCCCAAAAGCCTAGAGAGTGCAAGGGTTTGATTGATATCGACATCTTTAATTACGCACGAATCTATCGCAATGGTTTGATTGAGTAGCTCCCACACACTCCATTGACAAACGATGCGTGAGATAACGGGTTCTCCTTTTAGGGCTATTGTCTCTATTTCAAGCGTATGCCAAAAATTCCCCTTAATCGATGCAATGGAGATATTTTTATCTTGGAGATAGGCATTGGCAAAATGAAGCGTAAGCGGGGCTTTAAAGGCATACAAAACACTAAGCACCAACGCAACCATTACCCCTAATCCTAAGAGCAATCTTCTCAAAACGACTGTCCTAATTGAAAAATAATGCCATAATCTTGGGTCTCTTGTGCATTCACCCCCACATCGATTTTAAAAGGACCAATGGGGGTATTGTAGCGTATTCCTGCCCCTACGGTTTGGATAGAGTCTCCATTCAATCGCCTCTCAAGGTCGCTTATCATCGAAATATCACTAAAAATAGCTCCCGAGAGTTCATGGTAGAGCGGATAATTAGCTTCAAGCGAGAGATTGGCCATTGTCACACCGCCCAACGTACTATCGCTCCCATCTGCACCAATGACACCCAGTTCATTGTACCCATAGGCACGGTTAGAGAAGCTCCCCCCTGCAAAAAACTTTTTGGTTTGGGGCGTTTGGTTGTGGAGTTCGTCGATAGAGCCTAGTTTCAATACACTCGAAAGCGTCAAATCCTCAAAGCTTTTGATGTATCGTCCTTCTACAAAAATCTTGGAGTAGCTTCGGGCTTGATCATTGTAAGGAAGTCCATACTCTATCGTAGAGGCGAGATAGTAGCCATTTTTGGGATTGAGTTTGGAGTCACGCCTATCGTAAACGACTTTGAGGTAGGGATAGATAAGCAAAAGGTTGGTTTCACTAAGCTTCTCTGCTTCACCGCTTTTGCTGGTGTAATCGGTCGTCTCATACCCCAAACCGACGAAGTAGTTTAACCCTGCTATCTCTTTGGTGAGTTCAAATGAGCCATAAAGCAGATGCGTATCAAAATCCTCATAATACTTCTCGATTTTATAACCCAACATCAACCGATAATCGAAATAGAACCCAAAGGTATCGATAGAGGGCATGAAGAGCTGGGTTTGGATAACGTACAATTGTCGTGAGAGTTCAAGCTGTGCCCAGAGCTTTTTGGCATCGCTCAAAAAATTAAATCGCTCCACACTTGCCAAAGCCCGTAGCCCTAGATTGGTATCGTACCCTACGCCGTATTCGTATTTGATATTTTTTTCTCTCTCTTTGAGGCTGATAGTAATAGGCACGGTACTAGCGTTTTTATCGCTATAATCAACCACTATCGCATCAAAGGCTTCAAGCTTTTGGAGTGTGTCGTAAATATCGGCTATGGCTTGGGTATCGAAGCGTTTGCCTTGGGTGATATGGATGCGTGAAAGCACAATAGGTGCTTTGATACTCTCCAACCCCTCGACTTTGACCGCCCCAAAATGGCATATTTGGTTTTTTTGGATTGTGTAGTGGAGCGTGGCGTTGCGATTGGGCAGATCGACGTAGGCTTTGTTGTCGTAGTGGTAGCTACAATAGCCTTTGGCGAGGAGCTTTTTTTGGATACTATTTTTGAGTTTGGAAAATGCACTAGGATTGAAGCGTTCACCCTTTTGGGGCATTTTGATTTTGGTCAATTCAAAGTCGCTTTGGATAGTAATATCTTTGATGATAATAGGGTCGTTTTCGCTAATCTCTACGGTGATATTGTGTTCACGAGGCACAATGCGAATAGAACTACCAAAAAAACCGTGCATTCGGTAGAGGGCTTTGAGCGTAGCGTGGAGATTGGAGGATTGGGAACGCTCGATTGTGGGAGTATCGCTCTTGTAAAACTCATAAAACTCTCTCTTTTTGACCCCAATAGCCTCCAAAATCCTCTTATCGCTAAGCGTTTGGTTGCCTTTGAGTACAATCTCTACCTCATCGGAAACCAGTACAGAAGTGAGCCAAACCATTACCATCACAAAACGCAAACTCTCTCCTTTACTATTTATTAATATCAAAGTATTATAACACAAATAAAATTTCACCCACATTTGAAGCAAAATACCCAAAGATAAATAACGCTATAATAATCCCTATCAAACCAAAAGGCAGATAGATGCAAGAGGCGAAAACAAACGGCGATAATAGCCCCATTAAGCAACATAGCGGTAGTGGAGATAATGTAGAGGGAGATAAAATCACCAACAACTACAACCATTCAAACCCTCATACTGTGCCAAAGATGCTTACTCGTTCGGGGCAAGAGTCGCTTTTGAATTATGTTGTTCAAGAGAGTTTGGTTGAAAAAATAGAAAAAGATTTGTTGAGCCATTCTATCGTTTGGATACAAGGGTTTGGAGGTATGGGCAAAAGTGCTTTGGCTTCGCACTATTTTAATCTCCATCATCATCGTTATGAATATGTCGCTATGTTCAAAGTAGGATTAGATATAGCTTCAAACTTTGCTACCAACTTAAAAGACCCATTACAACTCCCTTTTGGTTCGGCAAGAGAGTTATTTGGTGTTGCTATCAACCGATTGAGTAATTTAGATGGTAAAAAACTGCTCATTGTCGATGATGTGCAAAATCTCAAAGAGCAACTCCCCTTGCTTGAAGAGATTATCAAACTACGCCATAGTGGCTTTGAGATAATCTTTACTTCACGAGAACAATACGATAGCATAGAACCTATGGTACTAGAGGGACTTTCTATCCAAAAGGCTAGAGAGCTGTTTACGATACACTATCCAAGCGATGAGATTGAAAAAATCGATAAGATTATCCACTATTTGGATTTTCATACCTACTTTATCAAATTGACCGCCATAGCTCTCAAAAAACAACCCCATACGGTTACTTTGGAGAGTATCTATCACGATTTTGAGACCAAAAGATTGGGCGAGATGAGCAGTGGAGACCAAGAGAGCTTTTATGACCTACTTGATAGACTCTTTGACAACAAAACACTACTCGAAGATGAGACCAATTTGCTCTTTCTTAAGCGTTTAGCTATCTTTCCCTCGACGCAAATAAGTTTTGAAGAGCTAAAGACACTTTTGTTTTACAGCGAAGAGGTATTGGAAGAGATGCTCAATCGCCTCACTTCACACGGATGGATTATCCAAACTGCCGATGGCTACAAACTCCACCAAATCCTCAAACGCTATCTATTGGAGAGATACAATGTAGAGTTTGGTCAAATTTCTCAAACGGTAAAATTTCTGACTCAAATGCTAGAGCGAATGAATCAACTCTTTGATGCCTCCACCAAAGAGATTGAATCGATGGAGGATATAGTCCAAACACGAGAGCTTAACCTACGATACCTCTATCTTAGCTCCCAAATCCCCCACATTTTAGCCAATAATCTTACCCCTGATATAAGTTGGCTCTTGGTGCATCAAGCACATGGATATCAAAACTACGGCGAATACTCTAAAGCATTAAAGCTGAGGATAGTTATCAAAAATATTTATGAACATATCCATGGCAAAGAGCATCGTGAAACCGCCACAAGCTACAATAATATCGGAGCGGTTTATTACCTCAAAAAAGAGTACGATAAAGCACTGGAGTTTTATCAAAAGTCTCTTGCTATATATGAAGAAGTTTTGGGCTTAAGGCACCCCGATACTGCACAAAACTACAATAATATCGGAGAGGTTTATAGAGCTAAAGGAGAGTACGATAAAGCACTGGAGTTTTTTCAAAAGTCTCTTGTTATACGAGAAGAAGTTTTGGGCAAGAAGCACCCCTCTACCGCTACAAGCTACAATAGTATCGCTATTTTGTACTACAATATGCAAAACTACCCAGAGTCAGCTAGGTATATGCAAAAAGCGGTGGATATTAGGGAGAGGGTTTTACCTGCTAATCATCCATATTTGATAGGTTCAAAAGAAGCTTTGGCGACGATTAAGGCGAAGTTGTAGGGGCGATTGGTTGGGGTTGCCCTTGGTTGGTTATCCGTTTGTGATTGAGGGTAACCACAAGGGTTACCCCTACGGTATGGGCGTGTGACATGGTCACACCTACTAAATTTTATAAAACAACTATCTCTATGGGTGTATATTTTTGCAAACTTTTAAAGTATTTATCATAAGTGATCAGTTTAGTGGCTTCTTGTGTAGCGATTTTTAGATGCAGTATATCATTGATACTTGTGCATTTATCATCTTCTAGGCAGATTACAAAAGCCTCTTGCAACATTGTTTTGGTATAGTTGGTAGCATCTTGATAGATAGAGGCATATATCAAAATATTGGTATCAAGATAGACCATTGCTCATCTCATTGGTGATTTGTTCAATATCGATTGATTTATCTACTTGAATATCCCTGCTCCTCAATCTATCAAAAAATGCTCTATTGCTTGAACGCTTAGGCTTTTTTTCATCAGCTAGGATAATGACTTTGATTTTTTGATGGATAAACTCTTGATGATTTTCTAGTTTGATATAGGGACTATCAACAACCGTCTCAAATTCAACAGCATACATAATCGAATCCTTTCGATGATATTTTATGATTTGATTATAGCACAAAAAGAGATGCCAAAAAAGCTTTGGCGACGATTAAGGCGAAGTTGTAGGGGCAATCGGTTGGGGTTGCCCTTGGTTGGGTATCAACTTTGGCTCTTGCAGGTGCGATCATATCGCACAAATGGGTGTGTGACACGGTCACACCTACTGGAATGTTTAAAGAAATGGATTAACCATCTCAATATCAAAACTGTAAAAATCTTTCTCATTACGAGTAATCAAAACAAAATTTTTAGCCAAACACGAAGAAGCGATGAGGGAATCCATAATAGGCATTGGTTTTCCTATGCTTTGAAGGTACTGATTAACTTCGCCCCATTTGAGCATGATAGGGGTGTCGATATTTACAATGCGACCTTTGAATCGTTCCAATAGGTCACTGTTGAGCCAATTTGAAAGAGTCTCTTTTTTCGTTTCGCTCTTGACTTTTTCAATACCAAATTTTATCTCCCCGATAGTAATGACGCTGAGATAAATGTCCTCTTCATCCAAAGATTTTATAAAATCTAAAACTTTTTGATTGGGTTGTTTCGAGATAAATTCAGAGATGATATTTGTATCTAGGAGATATTTCAAAACTCAATCCTACCCCGATATACCTCCTCGTCTCTATCAAGAGAGAGTATATCAACCAAAGGAGAGTTTTGGAAAAAATCAACTAAATTGTTCTTTTGGGGCTGATGCTCATTTGCTTTGTTTTCCAATGAAAATTTGACTTTATTTTTGGGTAGATTTTCCAATATAAACATCACCTTATCGAAAATATCACTGCTGATGTCCAATCGTATGGTTTGCATGGTCATAGTGTTATCTCCTTTTTGATTGATTATAACATAAAAATAGCAAATTTTGAAGTTTTAGGGGTAATCCCTTGTGGTTGCCCTTGAACGGGTATCGGTTTTGGCTCTTGTAGGTGCGATCATGTCGCACAAATGGGTGTGTGACACGGTCACACCTACAGGAATGTGTAAAAAAAATACAGATATTTTAGCGACGATTAAGGCGATGTTGTAGGTTCTAAGACTCCATCCATACCATGCTCATAAAGCGTCCCTCACATCCGCACTCTTGACGGTAGCTAAAGAAACGCTCCACTTCACACGCTGTACAGATATGTGAATGGGTGATATTTCCTTGTGCTACGCCCATGGCTAGAAGCTGTTGTGCGTTGAGATAGGGCAAATTGAGCCTAAATTTATCCCCTTTTTGGGTGTAACTCTCCTCCTCAAAATGCTTTGCGACATCCTCGCCCACCTCATAGCAACACTGACCGATAGAGGGGGCGATATAGGCAAGAGTATCGTTGGGATTTGTGCCAAACTCTCTTTGCATTGCTTCGATGGTTTTGGCTACGATGCGTGCTTTTGTCCCTCTCCACCCCGCATGAACCGCCCCTATAACCTCACGGATGGGGTCATGCAACAAGATAGGAACGCAATCGGCGGTAAGGATAGTAAGTACTAAATTTTTTTGATTGGTAATAAGCCCATCGCACTCAAGAGCAGACTCCTCATGCCACCCCATGCTACGATTGACCACTTCAACCCTATCGGAGTGGATTTGACGGGCGACGACAAACTCCAGTGGGGTTGATGAGAGCGTGAGGCTTTTGCGATTGTTGAGAATATCTTTGGGGTTTTGTTGGGTATGGAGGGCTAGAGAGTTTTGGTAGGGTTTAGCATGCTCTTTGGTAGTGACGTGATAGTGGCAATGGGGAGCAAAAGAGCCATGTAGAGGGTGCATGGAGAAATCCTTAAAAATAGTCTGATACGCAAGTTTATCCAATTCTTACGCAAGAAACAAACTTTTTTAAAAGAAATCTCAATGTATAATGGTGGCAAAAAAGGAGTCTATGTGTCACAAAAAGCTGTAGCGATTTTAAGCGGAGGGATGGATAGCACCTTGTGCGGTTACCTTGCCAAAGAGATGGGCTACGATATTATCGCTTTGCACTTCAATTACCATCAACGCACCCAAACCAAAGAGCTTGAAGCTTTTGAGGCGATTTGCGGTGAGCTTAAACCCATCGAAACCTACGTCATTGATTTGGATTTTTTTGCTCAAATTGGAGCGAGTGCTTTGACCGATAGCTCTATTGCTGTGCCTACGGGGGGTATTGGAGAGGGAGTACCCGTGACCTATGTGCCTTTTCGCAACGGTATTTTTCTCTCTATCGCAACGGCTATCGCCGAAAAACACGCAGCAACGGCTATCTTTATCGGTGTGGTTCAAGAAGATAGCAGCGGTTATCCCGATTGTCGTCAAAACTACATTGAAACTATGCAACAAGCCATCAATAGCGGTACCAAAGAGGAGACAAAGATAGAGATTTGTATGCCATTGGTGCATCTCAAAAAATCCCAAATCGTACAAGAGGCACTTAGGCTCAATGTCCCACTGCACTACACATGGAGTTGCTATCAAAATCAAGACAAAGCGTGTGGGGTGTGCGATAGTTGCCGATTGCGACTCAAAGGCTTTGAAGAGGCAAACGTGCGGGATGCGATAGAGTATCTTTAACGAGTATAATGCCTAAAAACTTTTTTTGTCACAGGAATAGCGATAATTTCACCTTGTGCTAATTGAAGTTTGGAGAAGTTGTTGGTCACGAGTATCGCTTCAAGGGAGCTGTTGTACTCTTGGGCGATGGTTTCAAGCGAGACACTCTCTTGGGCGACGTAAGAGATGAGATGATCAAGGGGTTGGGTTTTGGGTGCAATAGCTGTCTCGTAGCACAGATAGTAGTTTGCCAATTTGTCTTGTGGGATGATGATGCTGCACACACTTTGAAGGGTTGTTTGGTTGGTGATATGGGGATTCATAGCCATAAACTCTTTGTGTTTCATATCGAGTTTTTGCGAAAGGAGTTTAAGGTTGGTGCCTTTTGGCAAGGTGAGTTCGTGTATATCTTTGTAGGTGGCTTTAAACTCTTCGTTGGTACCATCAAATCCTAGTGTGATATTCTCACCTATCATCGAAAGCAGGATAATTTTTTTGATATACTCTCTTGTCTCTTTGGGTAGGTATTTTTTGTCATCATCAATCAGCACCGAAAGCTCTTTGCTACCCGAAAGTTTGATTGCTTTGGCTACTCTTCCCTCACCGCAGTTGTACGCCATAATAGCCAGATACCATTTGCCAAAATCTTTGTGGAGTTTTTTGAGGTAGGTCATGGCGGCTTGGGTTGAGGAGATGGGGTCGTAACGCTCATCGATGTAGCCGTTGATAATAAGCGAATAGTGGCGTGCGGTTGAGGGCATAAATTGCCACAATCCAGCGGCTTGTTTGGGCGAGAGGGCATTGGGGCTAAGTCCTGACTCTATCATAGAGAGATAGATAAAAAGATCGCTCATTCCATCATCAAGCAAGAGGTATTTAAAAGTAGGCAAGTAGTGCGAACCTCTTTTGAGGGAGTTTTTGTAGAATTTCTTAAGAGAGTTTGCGTGAGTGTTTGCAAATGTCTCAAAATCACTATCGTAGATATACCCCTCATCAATATCCAATTCACTCAATACATAGCTATAGCTTGGGAAACGCTGGGCTATTGAAGCGTTGATGGGGTAGATAAAAAATAGAGTAAAGAGAATAAAGGCTCTCATAAAGTGTGGGTATCCTAAAAATTTTTATTAATATAGCACAATAGTTCTTAAGCGGGCGATTATTTGATGGGAATATCTATCTTATGCACTCTAAAATTCTAAGTTTAATTGATATAGGTCAATTCATTTAATGCTAAAATAAGTATAATCCCACACACTTATACTATTTATCAAGGATTATTATGAATAAAATAAAAATATTGCTTATTGCTATAACCCTAGTAGCAATCGTGGTATTGGTTTACAAAAAACAATCTCAAAACCATTATGAAACAGCCCAAACGATACGAGGTGATGCCAACATAACCGTTAATGGTGTGGGAAGTGTAGCCAGTGTCAATGTTTATAAAATGACTCCTTTGTACGGTGGAGAGATTAGTGGTTTGACGATAGATATAGGCGATTATGTCAAAAAAGGAGATTTAATAGCCAGTATTGATAGCGTTGATCTCAAAGAACAAATCAATCAACAAAAAGCTATTCTCAAAAAAACCCATTACGATATAGCCTCTTTGGTTGCTCAAAAGAAAATAGCTCAAGCAAAGTATAAGTATCAAAATGATCTCTATCGAAGAAATAAAGACATTCAATCAACGATTGCTATCTCCAGTTTGCTTAAATATCAAAATGAAAAAGAGTTAGCACAGCTTTCGATAGAATCGATAGAGGCAAACATTGAATCTGCCAAAGCTCTTGTGGAGCAGATTAAAAGTGTTATAAGTGGGCTTGAAATAAGAGTATCAAAATACACTCTATACGCTCCCAGTGATGGATACATAACGAATAAATTTATTGCAAATGGGCAAATTGTGACACCCAATCAACCTATTGTAGAGCTTATCAATCCTATTGATATTATCATAAGAGCATTTATAGACGCAAAAGAGAGTACTTTTGTAAAAATAGGAAATCACACCAAAGTAAAACTTCGCTCAATAAATGAAATCCAAAATGGTCAAGTTGTCAAAATATATCCAACCAATCATCACATAACTCAAGAGAGAGAAATAGAGATAAAACTCATTGATAACAAAGAAAAATTATACATCAATGAACAAGCAATTGTTGATATTGTGACTATCTCAAAACAAAATGCTATCAAAATACCTACAAAATCTATCAAAACGTATAATGGCGATAGGGGAGTGTGGACTATCAACAACGATAAACTATATTTTCAAAAAATAGAAATCTTGGCTATAGATGAACACTATACAATAATAGATAAAGAGATAAAATTTCCTATCCTTTTACCCAATGCAAAACAATCCCTATCGCTTAAAAATGGTATGAGTATCAATGATTAATTTAGCTTATAAAGATATTCGTCACTCTCTTAGTAAATTTGTTATCATTGCAATAAGCGTTGGTATTTTGCTTGGAATTGTTATCATTATGTTGGGAGTTTATCGTGGAATGGTTTACGATGCAAAGGTATTTCTAGGCGATATTGATGCAGATATTTGGATTGTACAAGAAGGAACTTTGGGGCCATTTGCAGAAAGCTCAAGAGTCCATCAAGATTTAAGAGAGCAAATATCGTACCAAAAGGGTATTAAAGATGCTCAATCATTAACTTTTCAAAATTTTCAATTGATGAATGGCGATAAAGATTTGTAACCACTCACCCCATCACCTAAGCCAAAATTAAAGTAAAAAACCTCTAA
>DYMA01000031.1 GCA_020721815.1 Sulfurovum sp.
ACTGGGGGCTTTAAGTGCTTTAAGCTATCTTTAATTTGGGAAGATTCGTTATAAAGCAAAAATAAATTTTAAAGGGGCTTTTTATGTTTAAATTATCAAAAATGATAATTATTGCTATGTTTTTAAATATCTTGCTTTATGGAGCTAATAATATCGATATAGGTGTAACCAAAAATATTGATAATCCTTCAATCGTAACGATGACACCTCGTCCAATAGAAGATGTATTGCCTAATACTAAAATTGAGATTGTCTTTAATCAAGCACTTGATAGCAAACATATCAAAAAAAATGATATTAAAGTGCAATCTCTATCTAATCCTAGTGAAAAGATAGAGGGTGAGATTGAGTATGATGAAACATCTATGAAACTTAGCTTTGTACCATCTAAAGAGCTTGAAGAGGGAATCTATGAAGTCTCTTATCAGTCACTTAAATTAGAGGCTAATAATGAACCTCTTGAAGAGATTAAATATCGCTTTACGGTTTCTAATCAAGACAATGCCCAAAACTACTCTTTAGAAAAGCCCATTATTGCTCTAAATGGCCCCAAAGAGTTTCAGCTACTTCAAGGTGAAGAGTATAAAGAGTATGGTGTAGCTACTTATAATGCCACTTCACAGGAGACAATCGGAAGTGTCGATACCTCTACTGTTGGAAGCTATACTATTACCTATGTTGCTACCAATAAAGCCACCAAAGAGCAGAGCTCTATTTCTCGAACGGTTCATGTGGTGTCGCCGTATGGGGTGGATATTGATACCAATATTCGTAAAGCCAATGCAACGCTCTTTTTGAGTTTACGAAGTCAACCAACAGATAATGTAACTATTGAAGTAGTCTTTGATAATCCAAATGAGGCAAAAGTTATAAGTAGCAACCCTATTACTTTCACACCTGATAATTGGCAACAGCAACAATCTATATTCATAGAGGGTCTTAATCCCGATAGTGAAGGTAGGCAAGAGTATAATATCAGCTTTAAACCTATCGTTTCGCAAGATAGTAATTACGATGGTGTGCAACTTCCTACTATAGAGAAGAAGAGCCCTGCAATAGTGTTGGAAGCACCACAAAATATAGGATACTACATTGCTGAAGTTGAAAAAACCATCACTTTTAAAGTGGATTATAATACCTTTGCCAATAAACTATCTTATAAATTGCTTCAAGCACCCAAAGGTATGCGTTTTGTGAGTGGGTATAATGCTCCTACAGGCTACCCAATTATTTATCCTCACAAAGAAAAAGAACGCATCACAAAATACCTTAGCTTTGAAGCATCAAGAGATATGGAGGGCAAAACTTATCCTGTAATCATTGAAGTTACTGATGGTTTAACGACCAAGTATTTAGAGTTTAATGTGAGTGTCGCACCCTCACGAATACTGCAAAGTGAATTTGATGGTGAGTATCTTACTATTATAGACGAAAGTACTAATTTAAATGGCGTTAAAATTAAATTTGCTAATATCAATAATAGCAATCTGCCTACTCTACGCATAGTGGATGCTAAATATTTAATTGTTAGCAGTTATCTTCAAGAAATACGTATCAGTGATTACCTTTTTATCGAAAAAAGTACTTTTAAAGATATGGAACTTTTGGCTCCTTTATCAATGTTTCAGCACTATAGAAAAAATGTTATTGGATACTCTGTATATTTTGCAAATGACATAGGGTGGTTGCCTGATGGACTTGGAGAACTTATTACTCAAAATGATGAATCCTACATTTTGATGAAATCAAATCCAGTGCCAACTAAAGGAATGATTATAGGAACTATACCTATACCGAAAAACGTTCAACTTAATTCGGAACTAACAAATAAAAAACAATCAAGAAACAGAACTATAAGTAGTATATCCCCTAGTGAAGTAATATGTATATCTCACCCAGTAGATGGTTTTGCTTTACAACTCTGCCACATTAATCGAACGGACTTAAATAATACTAGATATATAGTACAAGGATTTGGAAACCAAAATACTAAATTTTTATTTTGGGATAATAACACTACATCAATTGAAACTATGCTTACATGGTTTGGAGAAGCTAAATTAGCAATGAATGATTTAGGAGGAATGGGTAATTTGCAATTTTTGGACAGGATTATTATAGAACCAATTAATAGACTAATGGGATTAACAGGTAATAATCGAATGGCTGGCGTTTACTATCCAGATAGTAGGCGTCTATATATAGATTCTGAAATACAATTTATACAAGAAGTAAAAATGACTGCAATTCATGAATATTTTCATTATGGACAACATGCAACAAGTGATGGTGATGTATCGAAAAAAAATTTTCTAGCTTCTACAGTAAATAACACGCTTGATGCCAATGATACCCGTTGGCTTGCTGAGAGTACTGCAAAATGGTTTGAAGACTATTTGTATGACAATGAAAATATCTATCCATCTTTTTTTAGAATTCACGAAACAAATAGACGAGTATTAGAGAATGGTTTAACCTCTACAGATACTGTTTATAAAGGTTCCTTTTTAATAAAACTTCTTTCATCTAAATGCAATGGCTTTACAGACAATATGTCTCAACTATTTTATGCGAACTTTAATAATGATTCCAAAGCCATCAAAAATTTCATAGCAACTTTAGAAAATACATCATGCAATTTGCCTAATTTTTTGGATATGGATAATTTTACACATGCCATGCTCTACTATCAATATGCTACAACATTACAAAATGATATTGCACTGCTTGATGATAATGAAGTAGGCTTTCAGTTTGTTGAGGCTATTAGTATTCCGCAAGATAAATGGCAAATAATTGCAGACTATTTTGCAAATGATTTAAACGGATATAGTCAAGTCGCAGACTACGGTGCCCACTCCTTCATACTCCCAAATGTAAAAGACCTCAACAGCTCCATCCAAATCACAGCTAAAACCGATAAACCTTTGACAATTGTAGGCGTACATTTAGATGAAAATAACCAAGCTACTCCTGCTGGAATCGATAATAACTTTTTCTTTCATACCAAAGCCAATGAACCTATCAAGTTTAAGATAAACAAAGAAGAGATTACAGGGGGATTTTTTATTACACTGCTTAATCCTACAGATGAAGACATCACTTTATTGGATTTGAATATCTCAAAAAGATTTATAAAAATAAACGATAATAATAAGACTCTTGTAGCAGATAACTACACCTCTCTTTTGTGGGAAGATACAACGGAGACTTTAAGCTGGACAAATGCTAATAATTACTGTAACGAACTATTTGCATATCAATATAGCAATTGGAGACTTCCTACATTTAATGAATTAAAATCCATTATCAACTTAGATAGTCCTAAACATGTTTATGATGAGTTTGAAGATTTATCTAATAAGCCTTATGGGTACTGGAGTTCTCATGTATTTTTGGGTGAAGATGGAATGGTTTTGAACTATAAACATCTTTCTTATTCAATTTGGGATATTAACAAATATCCTATGAATGTAATTTGTGTGAGGAATTTTGTAGAATAGAGAATTAACAAAAAGGGGCTTTTTGTGTTTAAATTATCAAAAATGATAATTGTCACTATGCTTTTAGGTGTTCTAGCTAACGGAGCTAATAATATCGATATAGGTGTAACCAAAAATATTGATCACACATCTATTGTAACTATGACACCTCGTCCAATAGAGGATGTTTTACCCAATAGTGCAATTGAAATTGTCTTTAATCAAGCACTTGATAACAAACATATCAAAAAAAATGATATAAAAGTGCAATCTTTATCTAATCCAAGTTATAAGGTAGAGGGTGAGATTGAATACGATGAAGCAAATCAAAAACTTAACTTTATTCCATCGACAGAGTTGCCAGAGGGAGTCTATGAAATATCGTATCATTCACTGAAATTCGAGAAGAATAAACCGCTTGATACAATCAACTATCGTTTTAGCGTTTCTAAAAAAATAGAAATTAACGATGACTCTCCCAACAAACCTATTCTTAGGCTAAGAGGACAAGAAGAGGTAAGGCTCTTACAAGGTGAGAAGTATATAGAAGATGGCATTACTGCTTTTAATACTACCTCGTATGAAACTATAGGGAGTGTCGATACTTCAACCATTGGAAGCTATACCATTACCTATATAGCTACCAATAGAGCCACCAAAGAGCAGACCTCTATCTCTCGAACGGTTCATGTGGTGTCGCCGTATGGGGTGGATACTACACTTTATGGAACTACCACTCGTTATGAGTCCTATGCAACACTTGAATTAAAACTACGTTCTCAACCTACTGCTAATGTTACACTAGAGGTTAATATCAGTAATCCTAATGAAGCTAAAATTTTAGCTTCAAATCGTGTAACCTTTACACCTGATGATTGGTTGTTAAAAACGATTGAGATAGAGGGGCAAAATCCTAATATTACAGATGAAAAACAAGAGTATAATATCACTTTTGCTCCGATTATTTCGCAAGATAGTAATTACGATGGTGTACAGACTGCAACCATAGAGTTTAAGGGAATAGAGTTTGAGATTGAACCTCCTATCATTTCAAAAAAATTGATTCCTTTTACCAAAGAGTATATTGCTTTGAAAGTTCACTATAATGGCTCAAATACGCTCTATGGTTTTGGTATCACAGCTGGACGGACACTAAGTTATAAATTGCTTGAAGCTCCACAAGGAATGCAATTTGATAAAGCTCCTCTAAATGATTGGTCTGAAGGTTTACCTGGTGCAAAAGATTTTAATAAATTCCTTAGTTGGAGTGTGCCCGAGTCTGCTCAAGGCAAAGACTATCCTGTGCGTATAGAAGTGAGTGATGGAATTATTACTAAATATGTCGAGTTTAATGTCAGCGTAGCAACTTCAAGAATACTTGAAGCACAGTATGATGGAGAGTATCTTAATGTAACGGATGAGAGCAGTAGTTTGGAGGGAGTTAAGTTTAAATTTTTGACTGATAATCCAATTATCCATACTTTAAAAGTACTTCCTGAGAATCAAGTAACTTTGCATCCCGATAGTAGCATTACACGAGTAACGGACTTTTTCTATGCGGCAACAACTACGGATAATGAGGGTAGTGTAGATGTCTATGTGCCATTATCTAAAGTCAAAGGTTATGACCTTGGAAGATTGGATTTGTACTACTATAATCAAGATCGAAAGAATTGGAAATCCGTAGCCATTGATTGGAGAACTACACTTAGAGATAATCAACGCTATATCCTCTTTAAAGTTGGTTCTCTTGTAGGAGCTCCTATCTTTATTGGTTTACGACCTGAGATTATACAATCTAAAACTAGAAAATCTCGTAATCGAGTTGTGCAACCTGTTACTCCAAATTTAGATGGTATAAATTGCTCTAATAAAGAAGAAAAAAAGATACGTTACTTTGACGAGGTGATTCAAAGTATGATGGAAGATTCATACTATCTTCAACGATGTACTATAGCTCAATACAGTGATCTCAATATTTCTGTTATTAATTTTGGTGATAGCAGTGATCAAAATAGTCTGTGGACACCATCCACATCACTTGAGGAAATTATTGTCTGGATTGGTGAAGCTAAAAGTGTTATTAATGATAACAATGATGCGGGTGACTTGGGTATGACAATGTCTTATGATAACATAGTTTTAAAATTTGATTCAAATATGCAATCAGATATATATGGAGCGACACGTCCACACACTAAGATTGAAAATCTTGATGTTATATCTTTAAATATTCGAAGAGATGAATCAAAAGAAAATATGAAAACCATTATTGCTCATGAGTATTTCCATCATGTTCAACTTAATACCGTTTTAGATAATGTCAGTGGCAGTAATGTCTTTAATGGTATAAATATAGCCAATCAAAGTGAACTAGATAAAATACTTTGGCTACTAGAGGGCTCTGCTACTTGGCTTCAAGATTATATTTATGATGATATTGATTTCTATCGAGATTTTTTGAAATATTTTATTCCCACACATGTGGAAGGTGCTACGTATCCAATGAAGTCTCCTTTTCTATATGGATTATTCAAGAACAATTCAGTAGAATATAGTTCCTCAATGTTTTGGAAACTTCTATCCTATAGATGTGCAACATTTGAAGATAATATGAAATATCTTTTTTATGCAGATTTTCAAGATGATTCTACAAGAATTAAAAATTTTATCGAAACATTAGAGAGTGCATCGTGTGACTTTCCTGATTTTTTAGAGATGAATACTTTTACTCATGCTATACTCTACTATCAATATGCTACAACGCTTCAAAATGATATATCGTTACTTGATGGTAATGAAAATAAAAATGAATTTAAATTTGATCCAGCCTTAAATATTTCTAAAAAAAATTGGGACAAATTAATAGATGAAGGGGTAAAGTCTGAACAACTGCCTCGTTATAGTGCTCGTTCACTCATCTATTCTAATATCAAAGACCTAAACAGCTCCATCCAAATCACAGCTAAAACCGATAAACCTTTGACAATTGTAGGCGTACATTTAGATGAAAATAACCAAGCTACTCCTGCTGGAATCGATAATAACTTTTTCTTTCATACCAAAGCCAATGAACCTATCAAGTTTAAGATAAACAAAGAAGAGATTACAGGGGGATTTTTTATTACACTGCTTAATCCTACAGATGAAGACATCACTTTATTGGATTTGAATATCTCAAAAAGATTTATAAAAATAAACGATAATAATAAGACTCTTGTAGCAGATAACTACACCTCTCTTTTGTGGGAAGATACAACGGAGACTTTAAGCTGGACAAATGCTAATAATTACTGTAACGAACTATTTGCATATCAATATAGCAATTGGAGACTTCCTACATTTAATGAATTAAAATCCATTATCAACTTAGATAGTCCTAAACATGTTTATGATGAGTTTGAAGATTTATCTAATAAGCCTTATGGGTACTGGAGTTCTCATGTATTTTTGGGTGAAGATGGAATGGTTTTGAACTATAAACATCTTTCTTATTCAATTTGGGATATTAACAAATATCCTATGAATGTAATTTGTGTGAGGAATTTTGTAGAATAGAGAATTAACAAAAAGGGGCTTTTTTCTCGTTCCACCTCTCCTGAGAGTGTGAAACGAGAAATATCTCGAAATCCAAGTTTTCTGTTTCTTATAAAACTCTCTTTGAGCAGTTTGTATCTCTCTTTAATCGTATCGCTATGTAATAGATTCATTATTTTATTGATTATCTCTTGCGTTTTTTTTCATGTTTTTACTTCTCTTTTCATATTTTTCTATTTCAAGTTTTATACTTTTATTGCTTTAATTTAGATTAATTTGCTTTCATCATTGGGAGTTTGGCTTAAGGAAATGGCATTGGGCTTTAGTCCCACCAAAAGCCAAGACTTGGTTGTCATTGCTATTAAAGCCAATAAGTGAGACTAAAGTCCCACTTCCAAAATACTGTTCCATCTCACGGTGCGTAAGTATTCAAAAGATGGTATAATATGAATAAAAGTGCAATGCAATAAGGAAAATTTTGAGAATTAATAAATATATATCCCACAACTCCAAATATTCACGCCGTGATGCTGATAAGTTTATCGAAGAGGGAAGGGTGAGTGTCAATCGTAAGCCAATCAAAGACTTTAGCTACGAAGTGCAAGATGGAGATTTTGTCTATATCGATAGTCGTCCTATCAAAAAGCGAACCGAAACGACGGTGATTGTTTACAACAAACCCAAAGGGGTACTGGTAACCAAAAAAGATGATAGGGGACGGGCAACTATCTATCATAAGCTTTCGGGTAAATTTAGACACTTTGTACCTGTAGGGCGGCTTGATTATGCATCGGAGGGGTTGCTGATACTCACCGATTCGCCCAGTGTTGCGACAGCTTTGATGGAGAGTAACTTGCCACGAACCTACAATATCAAGATTGATAAGCCTTTGAGTAATGATATGATGGAGGCGATGAAGAGTGGATTGGTACTCGATGATGCCCGTGCGGGAGCGCATGAGAAGAGCAAAATTCGCTCCATGGAGTTTGCCCCTTTTGATAGCTATGAGGTGCGTGGTGTTAATCAAAGCTATACGAAATTGCGTGTAACGATTCGTGAGGGACAAAACAGAGAGCTTCGACGCTTTTTTGGGCATTTTGAAGCCAAAGTGTTGGATCTTAAGCGGGTAGCTTACGGTGAGATTGAGCTTAACAATCTCCCTACCAATAAAACACGCTACTTTACAAGGCGAGAGTATGATGACCTCTATAAGTTTCTCAAAAAGGAGAAAAAATGAATTTTTGGTTTAAAGTGTTGAGTATTTTGCCTCTTTATGCTTATTTAAAGTAAAAAGATACTATAATATAAGACTTTTTTAAAAATTTAAATTGTGGTAAAGGGATGGTTTGTTAGTTAGTGTACCTGCTACGAGTGCCAATTTGGGACCTGGGTTTGATGCTTTGGGATTGGCGATTGATTTGCGTAATGAGATTATTGTAACACCCTCAAAGTTTTTAAGTCTTTCAACGACAGGTGAGGGAGCTAATAGCCCAAAGATCAAAAAAAACACTCTCTTTTTGAATATATTTTATGATAATTACAAACGTCTAACGGGCAAAGAGGATTCTTTTCGGTTTGAATTTATCAATCATATTCCTATTTCAAGAGGGTTGGGGAGTTCATCGGCAGTTATCACAGCTTCCATTACTGCTGCTTATGCCGCTTCGGGGACGAAGTACAACAAGCGTGAAATTTTAAACTTGGCGCTCAAATACGAAAGTCACCCCGATAATATCACTCCAGCGGTTATGGGAGGATTTAATGTGGCGTGTGTGGAGGGCGATAAGGTCTATAGCAAAAAGAGACGTTTGCCTGAGTATCTAAGGGCGGTTTTGGTCATTCCCGATAAAACCATCTCGACAGCCAAATCTCGTACGGTATTGCCCACCCAATACACTACTGAAGAGACCGTCTATTCACTCTCACGAGCGGCATTTATGACATCGGTATTTATGACAGAGTCGTGGGAGCTTTTGCGTATCGCTTCCAAAGATAAACTTCATCAAACCAGACGTATGAAAAATATGCCCGAACTTTTTGAAGTACAAAAGATAGCACTCAAATACGGAGGGTTGATGAGTACACTTTCGGGAAGTGGCTCAACTTTTTTTACTTTGTGTTACGAAGAAGATAGCCATGCGATTGCCAACCGATTGCAAAAACGGTTTCCGAAATTTAGAGTACTTGTAAAGCCGTTTGATAATTACGGCGTAACAACAAAGAGTTAAACTCTTTTAAGGTATAATACAGTGCTTAAAAATTCGCCTACTCGAATGTGTATCGCTTGTCGTGGTAGATTTGAGAAAAAATCATTGACACGGTTGCAACACAAAGAGGAGCGTATCGTCCCGTTTCAAGGGGTTGGACGAAGTTTTTATCTCTGTAGAGATTGTATAAATGACACCAAAAAAATCAAAGGTTTAACGAAGCGTTTTAGACAAAACGAAGAACATTTTGTTAAGTTTTTAAAGGAGCAAATAGAGAATGGATAAAATTAAAATTCTAGAAATCGCTGCGGAGGCGGGACAGTCCAACGCAGTCTTACTAGAAAAAGCCAAAGAGTTAGGGTTTAATGTCAAGGTAGCCAATTCAACGCTAAGTATTGAACAAGCAGAGATATTGGTACAGTATGCCATTGATGGAACCTTGCCAGAAGGCTTCACAATACCAGAAAAAAAATCGAAAATAACGGCAAGTAAAAAGATTAAAGCCATTAAAAAAGAGACTCCCAAAGAGGAAACAACTCCCAAAGAACCCAATGAGAGTGCAACGTCGCAAGAGGAGCCAAAATCGCTAGAGGAGTCCAAAGAGGAAGAGGATAGCAAAAAATCAACAATACGCAAAAAGTCTCTTTCACGCGGCGGTATAACAATCGTGCGAAAAGCCAAACCAGCTCCTATCAAAGAGGAGTCAAAGCCCAAAGTAGAGGTTGTCAAAACTCAAAACAAATCGGTTCAAGAGGCGACACAAGCAGCCCAATCCAAAAAGAAAAAGTCTAAAAAGAGCGTAACGGCCAAAGAGAGCGGTATTCGACTTGAACTTATAGGCGAAGGAAGCTTTGGAAGCGATATAGAGCTTTTTGAAGAAGAGGTGGTATTGCTTGATTTTTCAGACAAAAACATCTACGAAGAGATGAAGCGTCAAGAACAACAAAAGAAAACCGAGACATCCAAACAGCGAGCACTCAATAATGCTTCCAATAAGCACCTTCAAGGGGCTAAAACCATTCGACGAAGCACCAAAAAGAAAAAGCACTACACCAAAATCAACGACAACGTAGAAAAAGTTACCTCCATTGAGATTCCCGAAGATGTACGGGTTTATGAATTTGCCGAAAAAGTGGGCAAGAGTGTGGGAGAGGTGGTAAAAGTCCTCTTTACACTGGGCACAATGGTAACCAAAAACGACTTTTTGGACAAGGACGCTATTGAGATACTCGCTGCTGAATTTGAGGTAGAGGTGACGACCATTAATCCTTTGGATGCTTTTGATTATACCTCTACTTATGATGCCCAAGAGGTTGAAGAGGAGAATCTTCAAGAACGCCCTCCTGTTATTACGATTATGGGACACGTTGACCACGGTAAAACCTCGTTGCTTGATTATATTCGCTCCACCAAAGTCGTCGATAAAGAGGCGGGAGGTATTACCCAACACGTGGGTGCTTATCAAGTCACTAAAAACGGCAAACCCATTACCTTTATTGATACCCCAGGTCACGCCGCATTTACCGAGATGAGGGCTAGAGGGACACAGGCTACCGATATTGTTATTATCGTGATAGCAGCCGATGATGGCATCAAACCGCAAACCAAAGAGGCAATTTCACACGCTAGAAGTGCCGATGTGCCTATTATTATCGCCATTACCAAAGTCGATAAAGAGAGTGCCAATATTGATATGGTCAAATCGCAACTAGCCGATAATAATCTTCTAACGGTTGATTGGGGTGGAGCGTATGAATCGGTCAATGTCTCATCGCATACAGGTGAGGGAATTGATGAGCTTTTGGATGTCATTTTGATACAAGCCGAAGTGATGGAACTCAAAGCCTCTCCTGATCGAAAAGCCAAAGCAATTGTCATTGAAAGTTCACTTGAAAAGGGATTTGGGGCTGTTGCTAATGTCATTGTCAAAGATGGTACGCTTCGAGTGGGCGATAATATCATTGTCGGTACGACTTACGGAAGAGTACGAACGCTTATCAATGATTTGGGAGAGACGGTTAAGAGTATTGGACCTAGTACTCCCGCTGCGGTTATGGGACTCAATGAAGTACCTACCGCAGGTGAGATGCTTGTAGCCATGGAGAGTGAAAAAGAGACCCGTGAATTGGCTCAAAAACGCTACGACCACACACGAGCCAAAGAACTCTCACGCAGTACCAAAGCCACACTTGATGATCTCTCTTCGCTTATAGCTGAGGGACAACTTAAATCTTTGCCTGTCATTATCAAAGCCGATGTGCAAGGAAGCCTTGAGGCTATCAAAGGGAGTTTGCAAAAACTCAAAAATGAAGAGGTCAAAGTCAATGTCATCCACGAAGGTGTGGGGGGTGTAACTGAGAGCGACGTAGCATTGGCAAGTGCGAGTGAGCATACTCTCATTTTAGGATTTAACGTACGTCCTACAGGAAATGTGAAAAAACGTGCCAAAGAGTTGGGTGTAGAGATACGCTCTTACTCTATTATTTATGAATTGATTGATGAAGTCAAAGCTTTCTTGGGCGGTATGATGTCGCCTATTATCAGTGAAGAGGTAACGGGTCAAGCGCAAGTGCGTGAGACGTTTATGGTTGATAAAGTCGGTACCATTGCAGGGTGTAAAGTAAGCGATGGAAGCATCATAAGAGGTGGCGGAGCGCGATTGATTCGTGATGGTGTGGTGATTTATACTTCAAAAATTAGCTCACTCAAACGATTTAGCGATGATGTTCGAGAGGTCAAAAGTGGATACGAGTGCGGTATTATGCTTGACAACTACAACGATATCAAGGTGGGTGACTTTATTGAAACCTTCAAAGAGGTAGAACAAAAAGTAACGCTATGACCAGTGAAGAGATCAAACGACACCGTATGGAGTCTATTTTAAAAGAGATTATTCCTCAGGCATTGGGGACGTTGGATGATAGTCGTATCAACGCTTTGCTTGTGACCGATGTGGTCTGTTCAAGGGGACGAAGCGATGCCAAAGTCTATCTTGACAAAGCCTTTATGGATGTTCAAGAGCAAGATGAAGCACTCAAACAGTTGCGAAAAGTGGTACGCCATATTCAAAGCCACTGCAAAGCGAGTGAAGGGTGGTTTCGAGTGCCTAACCTCACCTTTGAATTTGATGAGCAACTTGACCATATCACCAAAATGGAGCAACTTTTTGCACAAATAAAACAATCCAAGGATAGTGATGAACCTAGAAGCTGAGATTGCTAAAATTGTTGAGGCAAACGGAGCCTCTTTTTACGATACCGAGACGGTCACGGAAGAGGGATATACCTATTACCGTGTCTATATCACTTGCGAGGGTGGAGTCAATCTTGATTTGTGTGCCAATATATCGCGTGAACTCTCTCCCTTTTTGGATGTCTATCCGCCCATGAGTGGCAACTACTTTTTGGAAGTAAGCTCTCCTGGGATTGAGCGAAAATTGAGCAAACCTGCCCACTTTCAAGCCTCTATTGGTGAAAAAATCAAAACCAAAGCCTTTGGCGAGGGGAAAATCAAAGGCACACTTATACGTGCAAACGATACAAGCTTTGTGCTTGAAGATAGCAATGCCCAGCAAAAAGAGTACCTATACTCCAATGTGGGTATGACTCGAACCTATTATGAGTGGGAATGAGTCTCAACGATTCTCTCTTGATGCAACTTGCCATCAATAAGGCATGGGAGTATCAAATCCTCACCTATCCTAATCCCGCAGTTGGTGCATTGGTAACCAACCGCTACGGACAAATCATCGCCCTTGAAGCGCATCAAAAAGCAGGAACTTCTCACGCTGAAGTATTGGCACTCCTCAAAGCCTACGAACACCTCACTTCTCAAAAAGTAGCCATTGATCCGTTTGATTCTCACGGCGTTCACGATTTTTTGCTCACCCATGCCAAAGAGACTTTAAAGGATTGTTCTATCTATGTCACGCTTGAACCTTGTGCACACAGTGGCAAAACTCCCTCGTGTGCTGTTTTGATAAGCTTATTGGGGCTAAAAAAGATTGCTATTGGCACAATTGACCCTATCGCTAAGCATAGTGGCGGTGCAGAGATGCTCAAAGCCAAAGGGGTTGAAGTCGTGGTGGGCGTAGAGTCCAAACTCGCTCAAGCACTCCTAGAGCCTTTTGAGATTTGGCAAAAACGTGCCTTTGTGCTTTTTAAATTGGCTCAAACGCACAATGGCAAAATTGGAGGAGGCTATCTAAGCTCCAAAGAGTCACTTGCCCACACCCATCAACTGCGTAGTTGCGCAACCAAAATGGTGATTGGAGGCAATACCGTAAGGGTCGATCGCCCCAAACTTGATTGCCGATTGATAGATGGGGCAAAAGCACCCGATATTGTAATCTACTCCCATAAAGATACTTTTGATAGAGATATTCCACTCTTTGGTATCCCTAATCGCAACGTTGAAATAAGCAATAATCTAAGCTTTTTGGATAGACCCTCTTTTGTTTTGGTCGAGGGAGGTGGAGGGTTGCTTAATGCTTTGCAAAGCAAAATCGATTGGCTACTCACCTATCAAACCCCTACAATTGGCGATAACCGTGTCGATTACAAAGCCAACATCACGCTCCAAACGCTTCATACGCAATACAGCGGAGTCGATTGCAAAGTATGGAGTCGCTTTGTTGGCTTGTGAGTTGCTCCATGCTTTGTTGTGTTTGATTAAGCATCAATAGTTTGTGTTTTTGGAGATAGTCATTTAAACATTCTCTGTTCTCAACTATCAATTGGGGAGCGGGTGAAAGTCCACTCACCCAAAAAGAGAAGTAAACTACAACAAGCCAAGATACTGCAGCGTGCACGCATCAAGTTTTGCTTGTGCATCATCCCAAGTGGTTATGCATTGGATACTTGATACGCATTCATTGTAGGTTTCACATTTTGCTTGTTCAGCCATATCTTCTTTGATTGAACAATCAGCCCCTTGCCAGTTGGCGTAGCGAATATCCCACAAGTCGCAGGTTTCGTCTCTTGGGAATGGCGGTGGCGGTGGATCGATAGATTCTGGGGGAGTGATTGGCGGGATGGGACGGGTAATATTCTCTTCATCCAAAGGCGATGTTGGGTTTTGGGGATAGTTGCAGGTAATGACTTTGGATAGACTTGTACCGCCCGCAAAGATAGCATCGCTAATCTCACTTGAATTTTTGAGCATCGCTTGAATGTATAGGGTTTTGTTTTGATCAAGTGCTAGGGTATTGCCAACAAGTTTTTGAGCGTTGTGGGAGAAATTAATCATATCTGCCAATGTGCCATTGTACTCTTTTGAGCCGTAATCAACCATTTGATAATAGTATTGGATATATTTACTGTGTTCATTGTCGGTACTCAATAAAATGCCACCCTCAACCTCTTGACATTTTGGGTCCTCAAGCAAAGAGATCATCCAATCAAAAAATTTAAGCCGTTTGCTTGTATAGAGTTTTTCGTATTCATCCATTGCCCAAAACTCTTTTTTGCCCAAACGAATTTGCAAAATATAATCAACGATTGCAAAAACACCCAAATCAACTCCTACCTTAGCATCCTCTACAGACTCATTGAAGCCTTTGTTGATAGCCAAAAAATCTCCGTTTACTTCGCCTGTGAGAATCGAATTGATTTTAATGCCCCCACGAATATCTCCAAAGCTAAGGGCTTGAGCGACTCTTAGAAAGATAAGTTTGGGTCGTACGACGATTCTAGGAGCGATAAAAGCCTCTCCATTAACCGTGGCATGGTAGCTAATGCCATCTTCTTTGCCTGTAGTAAAGGAGATTTTGCTATAGGGTCTGGCTCGATTTGCTGTTGAGCTATAATAGATACCTATCTCGCCCTCTCGTTTGGAGTAGGCTTTGGCGTTTAAGCCCACCTCTACTTCGCCCGATACGCCCAGTTCGAGTGTAGGTTGCAAACCAATAACCACTTTGGCTACCAAGGAGTAGGGGTGTCGAATCTCAATATTGTACATTCTTGTAAGGTCGATGGTTTTTGTCCACTCTCCATCTAGGTTGCCTCTAATGCTAAAACTGATATTGGATTCAAAGTAGGCGGAGGTTTTAAACTCAAAAGCATAAGTATCTTCACTCAAAAGATTTTTGTCGTATTTTGCCCGCATGTAGCTACCAATCCCAAAGGCTACAAAGCTGCCTTCCGTAGAGATAGTGATACCGCTTTTTTCTTCACTGTGTCCCAAATCAAACCGCTTGTTTTGTTCTACTTTAAAACTTGCATCGCATGAAGCCTCCCAAAAGTCGCACTCAACCCCACGATGTTCGATAGGGATATAGTAACCTTGTGGAAAATCAATGCGTACGATGAGTTCTTGATCTTTTTTGACACTTCGAGAGTTGGTTGTGTATTTGGGGACGACGCTAAATTTGAGCGGTTGGCTGTTGAGATAGTCGTATTTTCCTCTCATTTGACTCACGGTTCGATAGATAGAGCTTTGAAGCTCATCACCGCTTAGTTCGATATCAAATTGATTGTAAATATCTTTGACTTTGGTAGCGTAGGTGAGATGGTAATTGATAGTGTTTTTGGATTGTTCTACAGAGTCTATGACACCCACAAAATTATTTTTATCATCCAAAAAGAGATTTTTGCCAATCTCTTGGGTAGCCTCTTGGAGGGTTGTGTTGCTGCATACTACCAATGTTTCACTGTTTATAGTGCAGTGGGCAGAGGATTTAATCGTGCTGTTTTGCTCTACAATATCAAACGAGGGTGTAGGAGTATTGGAGAGTGTGGTAATGGTTGGGGTTGTACTCTTTTTGATAATCCAAAATCCACGACCGCCCTCTACATAGGTAGGAGTGGCTTGACTCCAGCTGTTTGCCTCATAGATGGTGATATTGTCTTCTGGTGAAGCAAATGAAGAGAGAAGTGTCTTCGTACCGCTCCCCACCAAATGCCATCCATCGCTTAGATTGTAGAGTTTTTCATCAATCCCGTAGGGTTCACCCTCAAAGCTTACCGTGCGAGAAGTCCCCACAAATACCCAAAATCCCTCACCCGCACGAATAGTAGTAGGATTTTTAATCCATTTGCCATCAAATTTATAGATTTGATAATCATCGCCAAAGTAGCTACTGTAACTCTCTTGCGTAATAGTAATATCAACAGGAAGTGCAACCAAATTCCATCCCGCTTCAAGGGAGAGTTTATTGGTTGTTGTTTGGGTATAAAAAGCGGTATCAATATCGCCAATCGTAATATTCGTCTCATTGGTCTCATTGGTTTCATTGCTATCATTAGCAAAAAGTATGCCACTCAAAAGTACTATTAAAATTAAACGAAACATACCCTACTCCTTGTTGCTTTCAATCCAGCTATCGCAGCAACTTTGATGTTCGCTTGTTAGCTTGATATAATCCAAATAGCAATTTTGCGTATCGGTTGTAAGATTGGAACAATCAACACCAAAAGAGGTATTATTATTATCACCATTACTCGACGAACCTCCGCCACCGCCGCAGGCACTTAGTATCAAAGTGACCGCCAATACAGCTACCAATGAGTAGTTCATAGGGACTCCTTAAATGGATGGAATATTTTTATCTATTCTAAGGGTTTTATAATTTATTTTTGGATATGATTACTACCCTTAATAGATTATTTTATGAAGGACACTGCGAGAAGAGCTTTTGTATAATGCACACTGATTATACAAGAGTTGGACTACACACATCCGTAATCCACGCAAAATGACCTATGATTAGGTTGATTTAGTGTAAAACAAACTAGGAGATGACGATGAAAGTTAGACCATCAGTCAAGAAGATGTGCGACGATTGCAAAGTAATCAAGCGCAAAGGCATTGTAAGAGTGATTTGCAAAAATCCAAAACATAAACAGAGACAAGGATAATTATGGCTCGTATTGCAGGGGTTGATTTACCAAAGAAAAAGAGAATTGAATACGCTCTAACCTATATCTACGGTATTGGGTTAAAGACTTCAAGAGATATTCTTGATAAAACACAAATTGACTACAACACTAGAGTGTATGAACTAACCGATGCGCAAGCAGCAGCTATTCGTAACGAGATCCAAGAGGGCATTATGGTCGAAGGGGATCTTCGTAAAAAAGTTGCGATGGACATCAAAGCATTAATGGATTTAGGTAACTACAGAGGACTTAGACACAGACGAGGTCTTCCTGTTAGAGGTCAAAAAACAAAAACCAATGCGAGAACTCGTAAAGGTAAAAGAAAAACTGTTGGTTCAGCGTAAGGGTAGATAGATGGCTAAGAAAAAAGCAAAAAAAAGTATTGCAAAAGGTGTGGTTTACGTAGCTGCAACTTTTAATAACACAGTAATTACAGTAACTGATGAGATGGGCAATGTAATCTCTTGGAGTTCGGCTGGTTCATTGGGATTTAAGGGAAGTAAAAAATCTACTCCTTATGCTGCACAACAAGCCGTCGAAGATGCTCTCAACAAAGCAAAAGAGAACGGTATTAAAGAGGTTGGTATCAAAGTACAAGGGCCAGGATTTGGACGAGATACTGCCGTTAAAGCAATCGGTTCAACAGAAGGCATTCGTGTAACATCGCTCAAAGATATTACACCACTACCACACAACGGTTGCCGACCACCCAAAAAACGACGCGTGTAATAACACAAGAGTATAATTTGTTGTGCATTGAATGCAATGCTGTTTTTGAAGAATGAAATAAAGGTATTATAGATGGCAAGATATAGAGGTCCAGTTGAGAAACTAGAGAGAAGACTAGGCGTTGATCTTGGTTTAAAGGGTGAGCGAAGACTTGCAGGTAAAAGTGCAATGGAGAAGCGACCCTACGCTCCAGGACAACACGGACAAAGAAGAACAAAAGTTAGCGAGTACGGTCTCCAGTTACGAGAGAAGCAAAAAGCTAAATTTATGTACGGGATTAGCGAAAAACAGTTTAGAACACTTTTTCAAGAAGCTAATCGTAAAGAGGGCAATACGGGTAACAACTTGATTGAACTTCTTGAGCGAAGATTGGACAATGTGGTCTATCGTATGGGATTTGCTACGACTAGAGCGTCAGCAAGACAATTTGTAAACCACGGTCACATATTGGTGGACGGTAAGCGTGTGGATATACCATCGTTTAGAGTTAAAGCGGGTCA
>DYMA01000032.1 GCA_020721815.1 Sulfurovum sp.
CATTCCCCATAGAAAGGGCTTTTGATGGGTAATTTGACGGGAAGATTCGTTGAAACTCACTCACAACGCTACTTATGGTGGCTAAAGCGATTGTGAGATTGCATAGTATGGTTGAGGATGGAATGATAAGAAGATTGAACGAGAAAAGAGGGGATACCTCTCTATCAATGTGATGATAGTGAGGAGTCAGAGTCCTCATAGTAGTGATGTTAGCTATAAACCTTTTTCAAAGAATGTCAGAGACAACTGAGTGAACAAACTAAGGTGTGTATCCACTTATGAAACAGATAAAGGTTCGATACTTGTAGCTTACGAAACACCCAATGACCAAACTTGGGTTTAGCAAAGGAGGATAGGAAGATAAGATACGGAAAGGATATAAAGATGGAGCAAATGCAACTATCGTCAGTGTTGGAAACAACTAAACAAGATAGAGAGTGTGTAGTACGCAAGTATCAAACCAAACATCAATATGGACTCAAAGTATGTTGATAGCTCTGGTAATGGAGTTAAGTGCGTAAATGATACAGTTGCATAAACGGTTATCAAATACCTACTTCGCCAATCCCAATCTTTTCACAAGTCACGAAGCTTGGGGCAAGGCGTATCAATCCCGATGAGGAAACTATCAACTGGAGAGCCGTATGCGGGAGAACCGCACGTACGGTTCGGAGGGAGGGGAGGTGAAGCTTCTCTACCCCTATCGGATGATATATTCATTTTTAGGGTATCACATCTAATTCAAAAGCTTTTTGGCAAATTTCATCGCTTCGTTGTTGGCTTTTTCTCCTGCGATGATGCGTGCTATTTCGTTGATACGTCCCTCTTTGTCGAGGATTTCGATAGAGCCTTTTTCGTCCTCTTTTTTGACCAAAATGTGTTGATTGGCTTGGGCGGAGAGGTGGGGTTGGTGCGAAATGGCAAAGATTTGGTAATTTTTGGCTAGTTTGGCGATGAGATTGGCAATAGCAATCGATTCATCACCGCTTACATTGGCATCGATTTCATCGAGGATAATGACACCCTCCTCTTGCCCTTGCCCATGCTCCACCGCCACCGCCATCAAAGCAAGGCGTAAGCGGTTAAACTCTCCACCGCTTAGTGTTGAAATTTTGGAACCGCTCATGCCAATATCGACATCCATCATCCCCAAACCATCAAGCGATCGCAACGTAAACTCAAACGTCAAAGAGGGGAGTTTAAGCGACGTAAGGTAACCCTCAAGATAAGTTTGAATCTCTATTGCCACCCCTTGACGCACACTATCAAGCTCTTTTGCCAAAAAGAGAAGGGATTGCTTCTCACTGGCAATGAAGGTTTCAAGCTCTTTTTGATCGTAACTAACGGTTTGGTATTGGGCAAGTTCACGTGCTTTTTGGTTGCGATAGGCAAGTGCTGTTTCGATAGAGCCGTGCTTTTGTATCAATGCAGAGATTTGTTCGATTCTATCAAGTACCGCTTCGATATTGATCTCTTCAAGTTCATCGTAGAGGTTATCAATCTCCTCAAAATCGGAGCGAATTTGGTTGAAAGTATCGGTGAGAAAACCGCTCTCTTTGTCCAATAGATGATAGACCTCAATGACTTTGCTCTCAAATTCAAAGATGAAATGGGCATTTTGGATTGCCTCTTTGAGCTTGTCAATCTTGGAGAGTTTTTGTTTCAAAGCCAAAAGCTCTTGATCCTCTCCCATCTTGGGTGCGATGGTATCAATTTTGCCCATTTCAAACGCAGCAAACTCCATACGCTCACTGAGATTGGATTGTTGGGATTGAAGCGTTTGAAGCTCTTGGAGTGCGGCTTTGTAGAGTCCGTAGCGTCGTTGGTACTCATGGAGGAGTGGTTTAAATTCACGATTGCTTTGTGTGGCAATGGAGTCGATGTAGTGCAGCAAATCCCTACTGCTCAAAGGCTCTTTTTGACGTACCGATAGATAACGCACGAAAGGGGGTTTGAAAATATCTTGCAAGGCTTTTTTGGAGATTTTTTGCCCATCAATATAGTAGCGTAGTTTGTCGCTTTTGATGCATTTGATAGCAAAGGCATCATCGGTGTCGTATCCCTCTATATCCAAAGCTTTGTTGATGGTAAGTTCACTCAAAGCGGCATTAGGGCTATCAAGCCCAAAAGTAGCCAAAATAGAGCCAATGAGCAACGATTTTCCCGCCCCACTTGCACCGCTAAAGACGACCAAACCGCCATCAAACTCTGTATCTATCGTATCAAAAAAGAGCAACTCTTTGACAAAGAGTCGTTCAATGATTGCTTTTTGCACTACTCGCCCCATGAAAGTTTATCTCTTAGTACCGAAAAGTAGTTGCGTTCTCTCTTGTGCAGTAGTTTTGCACCTACTTTGGCTATGGTGATGTAGAGTTTATCGCCCGATTCCATTTCGTAAGCATCTTGCCCATCGACCATAGCAATGACTCTATCTTTGGGTGAGATGAGTTCAATGGTAAAATCGGTAGGCACTACCAAAGGACGCTGTGTCAGAGAGTGGGGACAAATAGGGGTAAGAATAAAGGCTTTGGTAAGAGGATACATGATAGGTCCACCTGCTGCCAAAGAGTAGGCGGTTGCACCTGTGGGGGTGGAGACAATAAGCCCATCGCCCCTGTAGCGATTGAACTTCTCACCATCAATGTAGGCATCAATTTCGACCATCTTAGAGATAGAGGGGCGAGTAATGACAATATCGTTGAAAGCGTAGAGCTTTTGGCTTGTATCGGCACGTTCCAAAATCCCCACCATCATCATTCTATCATCGATGCGATACTCCCCTTTGAGCAATTTATCCACAAAGCTCTCCACCTCATCGAGACGAATATCGGCCAAAAATCCCAAATTGCCCGCATTGATACCCAATACAGGTTTGTGATAATCGTAGCTGCGTCTTACAAGCGAAAGGAGTGTCCCATCGCCGCCCAAAGAGACCAAAAAATCGCTCTCTTTGCACATTTGATCAAATTTCACACCCTCCAATCCTATTATTTGCGCACTTTTGTGAGACAAAGTCACCTCAATGCCTCTGCTTTGAAATATCTCTTTGATCTCTTCAAAGGTCTCTTTGATTTGGGGTGAATGGGGTTTGAGGATAAATCCTGCACGTTCAAGTTTCTCTAACATAACTCAACCTTATTACAGTGTTTACTGTTTTTGATAATTTACCGCTCTCTCCAAGCTCAACGCCCCATCAAAAAGTGTTTGTTCATCAAACGCTTTGGCAATGAGTTGAAGTCCAATAGGCAAACCGTTTGCACTATCTTTGCCTACGGGGAGTGAGAGTGCGGGAAGTCCTGCCAAATTGATGGAGAGGGTGTACATATCGCTTTTGTACATCTCCAATGGATCACTAATAGAGCCGATTTTGGGTGCACTAGAGGGTGCTACGGGAGAGAGAATAAGGTCGGCTTCTTTGAAAATGGCGTTAAACTCATCTCGGATAAGGTGGCGTACTTTTTGGGCTTTGAGGTAATAGGCATCGTAAAAGCCCGATGAGAGTACAAAGTTACCTAGCAAAATACGTCGTTTGACCTCATCGCCAAATCCCTCGCTTCGGGTGTTGTAAAAGAGTTCGCTGACGTTATTGCACGAGGCTCTATTGCCGTAGCGAATACCGTCGTATCGTGCCAAATTGGTAGTGGCTTCTGCGGTGGCGATGATGTAATAGGTAGCTATATCGTATTGGGTATTGAGCCTATTTTTGTGGATAATGGTATGCCCTGCGTTGCGTAGTTTTTCTACTGTTTGAGCAAAAACTCTTTGTGTTTGGCTGTCGGCTTCACTAATATAGTTATCAATCACCGCAATGGTAAGCTTTCTATCGGGATTGAGATTTTGGGCTACACTTACCGTTTCCATATCGGCACTGGTGGAGTCTTTGGGGTCATGACCCGCAATGGCATCGTAGAGAATGGCGGCATCTTCCACATTTTGGGTAATGGGTCCGATTTGATCAAGGCTTGAAGAGTACGCTCCCAAACCGTATCGGCTTACTCGCCCGTAAGTAGGTTTCATGCCCACGCAACCGCAATAGGCTGCAGGTTGTCGAATACTTCCTCCCGTATCGCTTCCAAGAGCTGCGATAGCAATTCCTCCCGCTACAGCCGCTGCACTTCCGCCTGAGCTTCCGCCTGGGACGTGTTCTTTGTTGTGAGGATTGAGTGTCTTGCCGTAATAGCTTGATTCAGTCGTTGAACCCATAGCAAACTCATCCATATTGGCTCTTCCAAAAGGTGCCATACCGTGGGATTTGAGATGGGTAATAGCGGTAGCTTCGTAGGGGGCGATGTAGCCTTGCAGTATCTTTGAGCCGCACGTTAGCGACCAGCCTTTGACTTGAATATTATCTTTTATTAAAATCGGCACACCTTCACCCGAAGATTCAAAACCGATATAGGCGTTGAGTCCACCCTCTTTTGCCTTCTTTTCCATTTGCGTTTTAAGTCTATTGAGTTCATCTTGACTCTTTGTGAGTGCCTCTTTTAAGGTAATCATGCAGCTGTTCCTTATAAAAAATATTGGCTAGATTATACAAAAGTATGCGTTAAGGGGTGTTGAGTTGGGGTGTGTGAAATCTTTGGGTTGATTGTTTTGGGTAAATTTTAGAATGCGTCATTAACAACGCTGTAGGTTCGACTGTAGGTTCGGCTTTAGCCGAACAATTAGAGATTATGAAATACCCAAAGCCGAGGCTACGGATTTAAGCCTCTTTGTAGAGAGGGTAGAGTTTCTCCTCTTCGGTATTGAAGCGTTGGGTTAGTATCATGCCCATAGCTCCCAAATCATCGAGCAGTTTATCGACATTTTTTTGGTAGCTCTTTTCATCGCTGTAGAGGTGGATGAGTTTGATAATTTTTTTGATGATGGGGTTCATTTGCTCTTGCATCTCATTGACAAGGGCGTGGTTGTCGCTATCTTCTAGGGTAGCAGCACGAAGATAACCGTAAAGCTGCGTATCTTCCATCATCAAATGAAGCTCAAAGGCTAATTTAAACTCATTTATCAATGACTCCATCGCCCCAAAGCTATTGTCGATTTTGTATTGGGCTTGCAGTGTGCGATAGATTTCAAAGAGTTGTTGGTGGTCACTTTGAAGCATGGTAATGAGATTGGGGCTATAGTTAAGGTTTTCAATCGCCATAACCTCATTTTTTTTAAATCGTTCCATCAAATTTTTGATAAATCCCATTGTGTATTCCTTTTTTTATTTGTCTTCTTTGATGCTATTGACAATAGCTAGAGCTTTGGTTTGGGCTACTTGGACATCTTCATCAAGCACCAACGCTACTGCCATTCTTCGTCCTATATGTGCCTCTGGTTTGCCAAATATTCGCACAAAAGAGCTACGGCTAAAAGCTGATGGGGGAACGATGAGTGCAGGGTTGTCGCTAGGAGTTTTGGCTTTGTAAGCCGCACTAGCACCTGCTTTGAAAAACTCAAAATCAAGCGGTAGTCCCAAAACGGCACGAACGTGCAACGCAAATTCGCTTTGGCTTTGGGTGATAAGTGTCACCATGCCTGTATCGTGAGGACGAGGGCTTAGCTCTGAGAAATAGACCTCATCGCCTTTGACAAAAAACTCCACGCCAAATACGCCTCGACCTCCCAATCCATCGGTAACGGCTTTGGCAATTGCTTGGGCTTTTTGGAGGGCAGCGGAACTCATAAGTGCGGGTTGCCACGAGAGGATATAGTCTCCATCTCGCTGTTCATGACCAATAGGCTCACAAAAGAGGGTTTGGCTATCGTTTCGTACCGTCAAAAGGGTAATCTCATAATCAAAGGCGATAAACTCCTCTACTATGAGTTCCGAACTATCGCCTCTCGCCTCTTTGGCTTTTTCCCACGACAAAGCAATATCATTAAATGTTTTGGCGATACTTTGTCCGTGTCCCGATGAACTCATAACGGGTTTGATGACGCAAGGAAAACCGATGGTTTTGGACGCTTCTTGCAACTCCTCAAAGGTTTTGACAAAGAGATATTTACTGGTATTGAGTCCCAATGTTTGAGAAGCAAAGAGGCGGATGTTTTTGCGGTTCATGGTTTTATTAACCGCCTCCGCATTGGGGATAATATGAAATCCACGAGCTTGTGCTTCAAAAAGAGCCTCGATGGAGATGGCCTCAACTTCAGGCAGGATATAAGTGGGTTGATAGGTTTCAATCACTTCAAGCAAAGCCTCTTTGTCTTGCATATTGACGACTACTTTGTGGTTGGCTACAAGGTGGGCGGGGGCGTTGTCGTACTTATCCACAGCTATGACCTCAATGCCTAATCGTTGGGCTTCGATAGCGACCTCTTTGCCCAATTCGCCAGAACCTAATAGCATCATTTTAATCGCATGGGGTTGTAGGGGTGTTGTAAAATTCATCCATTTTCCTCAAGTTGTTTTGGTTAAATTATACTATTTTGGGGCTTAAGTCACAACGCAGTACCAATTGTGCTATAATAAAATCAAAAAATAGAGGTGAACATCAGTATTTAATTCACAAGTGCATTGTGCCACTGTACGAGTGTGAGGCGGTAACCGCTTGTAACCTTTTTGACTTCATGGCTAAAGTAGGGATTGGAGGGAAAGAGTATCATATCACCCGCACGAGGCTTGAACGCAACCCCATTGCCATCTTTGTCGTAGAGATAGTTAAAAAGCAACTCACCTCCGCCAAAGTGTTGCTTATCATCGTGTGCTACTACTCCCTCGTGAAAGCTTGTAGCAAAGAGTACGGTAGTGAGTTTGCGTTGGGGGGCGACGCAGGTAAAGCCTACCGTTTTTCCCTCTTTGTCGATAAGCTCATTGGAGTCGTCGGCGTGTTTGATATAAAAAGAGCCTTGCGTGTATTCTAGGACTTGAATAGGAGTTGCAAGGGTCAAGGAGAGATTAAAAAATCGCTCAATTTGGGGCTGATGAAGCTTAAAAAGAGTCTCGTAGAGAGCCGTATGAAGGGGGTTTAGGGTGTAGAGATTGGTTTTGCGAATCGTTTCATTGACATCGGGTTCGACCACACTTTGGAGTAGCATCTTTTTGATTTGAGCTTTTTGGGCATACTGCTCTTGATAGATAGTATCGGCTATTTCGTGTGCTAAGGCACTATCAAGGAAATTTGGAATAATCAAAAAAGGCTTATCGTAGTAGGGATTGGGCAAAATCTTGTTGGCTATATCCCACTCTTGCAATCGCTCATCGCAAAATATTTCGTTGCTTATTTGTATCATCTTATACCCCACACAATCAAGTGGAGTATTATACAGCGTTTTGAGCCAAAATGACTACTTTTTGCTCTCTTTGTCGCCGCAAATCATAGGGTAGCTTTGGGCATCTTGTTTGGTGGGTTTGCGTTTGATAACGTATTTGATGTAGTTTTCCCAACTGTACTCGGCAATAGCTAGACAATACTCAGGATGTGTGTAGTTTTGACACTCTTTTTTGGCGTGCTGTACGGCTAGATGTTTGATTTCACACGCTTCAATCTCCTCTTTGTCTTGAAACTTATTGGTACAATAGCCGCTTTTTTCTTTGATTAATGTCTCCCAAGCGATACTTGAATGCGTACAACTCACAAAAGCCAACACTGCAAAACCGATAATAAATAAAAAAATTTTCATAACCACACACTCGCTTTACATTAAAATAATAAGCAACTATAGCATAAATCCTAGCAAAATTCAAATAATGTTGCATTCTATTTTTTCGTTCGCTCTGAGCCAGTCGTTGGGTGTTAAATGTGGTTCGACAGGCTCACCACGAACGCAAAGCCTAGCAAAATTCAAATAATGTTGCATTACTCACGGCTGTTTCATTCTATTTTTTCGTTCGCTCTGAGCTTTTCTCATCCTCTTTCACAAACTTACTTCCACCTACGACGATATTGATATCGCCCTCGTTCCAAAAGATGGTTCGCCAAATTTGATAATAGATATGAAACATAACCCAAGCAATAATCCAATACATCGTGTTGTGGTGCGAAATGCGTACATCCATATAGGTTCCACCCGTAATCCACACCGTCCAATCGGTTGCTAGGTGAAGCATTGCAGGCCACCACGCCCCAATAGAACTCTCGCCATGAGGAAAAGCGTGAACATAAAGCTGTAATCCCGTCAAAAGCATCCACAAAAGCATCAGATGGAAGATGAAGAAAAAGACCGCATTAAAGCTATCGGCATGGGCAGAGTCAAACTTTTTGACACGATTAAGCGTCACAAGATTGACCAACACATCGCCAAACTCTTTGATATTTTCGCCATTTGGAATAAGCTTTTTGTAGGCTTTTTCAAAACGAGAGAAGAAGTAGAGATAGGCTACTACAATCGAACTCACATCAAAAATAATCGCCGCCATAAAGTGTATCCATCGATTCCACGCCATTACATACTTATCCACCGCTGGGTCAGCAATGAAGCTTTGGTAATAGGGGTGACCGATATAGAGACCCGTTGCAATTGCTGCTACCATGCAAATCGCCACAACCCAGTGGTTGATTCGCATAAATAGACTCATTCGCTTTACTTTTTTATACGCCATGGTCACTCCTTTAGAGGGTACAACTTGTATTGACCTTAAATTGGCTCAGCTGCTTTCCTTTGGTATCAATAATATGCACCGCACACGCAATACAGGGATCAAAACTGTGAATGGTACGCAAAATCTCCAATGGCTTGTGGGGGTCGGCTACTTTAGTTCCAATGAGTGCCGATTCATAAGCCCCCATGCGGTTTTTGTAGTCACGAGGAGCGGCGTTCCATGTACTAGGCACAACGGCTTGATAGTTCTCAATCTTGCCCTCTTTGATGCTCACCCAGTGTCCCAATCCTCCTCGTGGAGCTTCGGCTAGACCGTGTCCTTTGGCATCTTTGGAGACTTTTTCAAAATCAAACTCTCTCCAAGTAGAGAGATCACCACTGGCTACATTTGCAGCGAGTTCATCCACCCACTCCATCATCACATCTGCCATAAGTTCCGTTTCAATCGTGCGCGCAGCGGTTCGCCCTACCGTTGAGAAGAGTGCTTTAGCAGGTGCAGGTTTGCCTAGTCCTAGTTTATCACCCAATAGCGTCAAGAAGTTGGCGACATATTTTCCGATACGCTCATCTTTTGCCGCAATACCCACTACCATCCGTGCCAATGGTCCTACCTCTACACGGTTATCATCATAGATAGGCGATTTGATCCATGAGTACTTCTCATCAGTTTTGAGATACGCCATACCGTCGGCTTTTTTCTCCAATCCTGTGTAGTTGGGTTTGGTCTCGCCCTCATAAGGGTGCAAAGGTTTATCGCCCTTGTACCAAGCGTGGGTGACATCTTCGACGACTTTGTTTTGATCAAAAGGGATGAGATTATCAATATCGCCATTAAGCACCACACCGCTAGGAAAGAGAAGAGCCGATTTGTAAAAGCCTGTATCGTCCAATCTAAAATCTCCGTAGCTCATAAAGTTTTTCAATCCGCCGCCAATTCCCTCTAGGGCTTCATCGACATACTTGACTCCTGCCATTGCCAAATCAGGCAAGTAAGCTGTTTTGATAAAGTGGCTAAATTTTTTGAGCAGTGTTTTAAACAAAGCAATACGGGCAGGATTTTGAATATCTTGCACACACGTCACACCTCCCACAACCAAAGATTGCGGATGTGGCATCTTGCCTCCAAAGATAGCCATAAGTTTGGCAGCGTCTCGTTGAAGGTCTAGTGCTTGAAGATAGTGAGCCGTAGCAATGAGGTTTTGTTCGGGCGTGAGTTTATACGATGGGCTTCCCCAATAGGCATTGGAAAAAATCCCCAATCGTCCTTGTTCTACAAACTTCTTAAGCCTTGTTTGGATTTGCATAAGCTCCGATTTGCTCGTGCCATAGGGGGTATCGTGCCAATTAAACGACTCCACTTGCGCTACTGCTGGATCAGCTTGAAGGGCAGAGGTAATATCAACCCAATCAAGCCCATGCAGATGGTAAAAATGCACCACGTGGTCATGGATATACAACGCTCCTTGTATGAGGTTTCGCACCAATCTTGCATTTTTGGGGATGGTAATATCAAAAGCATTTTCAACCGCTTCGATACTTCGTTGATAGTGTGTACCTGTACAAACACCACAAATACGCATTGCCAATAATCCTGCATCGCGTGGGTCACGCCCTTTTAAAATCTCTTCAATGCCTCTAAACATCGTCGAAGAGGCATACGCATTGCTTACCATATTGTTACTATCAACTTCAACTTCAATTCTAAGATGCCCCTCAATCCGAGTAATAGGGTCTATAATTATTCGTTCTTGACTCATTATGCTTCCTCACTTTCTGCTTTTGCTGCACTTGCACTGGCTACGGCATGGATGGCAATACCGATACCCGCAGCGGTTAGCAATCCCAATCCAAACTCATCGACACTCTTCTCTACTCCACCCGTAGGGGCTTTGATTTTACTATCGGCAAGGGGTCGTTCTGTGGCGTATTTGTCCCAAAATTGCGGTTCACTGCATCCAATACATCCATGCCCTGCACCAATAGGCCAGTTTACCGCTTCATTGTAGCGTACAATCGAGCAGTTGTTGAAAGTCATTGGTCCCTTGCATCCCATCTTGTAGAGACAAAAGTTGTTTTTAGCCCCCTCATCGCCCCACTCTTCGACAAACTCACCCGCATCAAAATGAGCTCTTCGTTCGCAATTGTCGTGGATTCGATACCCAAAAGCAAATTTGGGACGGTTGAGATGATCAAGTTCGGGAATTTGTCCTGTAAGCACAAAGTGTAAAATCGTACCTGTAATGTTGGCAGGGTTGGCAGGACAAGCGGGAATATTGATGATAGGCTTACCCCTCACCACATCTTGTACTCCTACCGCTCCCGTAGGATTGGGAGAAGCAGCAGGAATACCACCAAATGTAGCGCACGTCCCCACAGCAACCACCGCTACAGCGTCTTTGGCAACACGCAAAAGATGCTCTTCAAAAGTCTCACCCTTAGCACCAATAGTACACCACTCTTTTCCTGCCCCTATTGGTACAGCACCCTCGACAACACAAAGGTATTTTCCCTTAAAGGTCTTCATCGCCTCTTCCAAATGCTCTTCGGCTTGATGACCTGCTGCTGCCATAATGGTTTCATTAAATTCAAGGGAAAGTACATCTAAAATAAGTTCATCTATCGTAGGGGCATCGCTTCGCAAAATCGCTTCGGAGTTTCCTGCACAATCTTGCAATTCAAGCCAAATTACAGGTACTCTATTCATCAATGTTGCCGCTTTGGCTACAAGAGGTGTAAACTGCGAAGGGAGCATTAACATCGCACAAGCAGCACTTGCCCACTTCATAAAATCACGCCGTGTTAGACCCTGAGCATCCAATGCTCTCTCAATTGAGCTTTTCATGGCCAAATCGCTTGTTTCGAGTTGTTGCAATCTAGCACTCATTTTTTTCATCAAAGCCTCATAATAGGCTTCTCCACGATTGGTATCAACCTTAGCACCTTTGGCACTAAAAAGCTTTGTTAAAGCATCCCTTCTATCGCTCATATCTGCCTCCTTTAGAGTGATATACTCATATTATATTCTATTTTATTTTAACTTCCAAAAAACTTATAGTAACTCTTTTTTATCTTTTAATTTCTATACTATGGGATTGTTTTTTTGTATAAATTTTAGACAAATAGATAATATGAGCAGTAAAATTTGCTTTAAGGGATAGCACAATGAGAGAAGAGAGGGGTTTAGTTATGAGTTGGCACTGTTGAGTTTTCTCATTTTGTCTCTATGGAGAGTGTAACGCATAATGATATAAATAACAAGCAAAAATATAAAAGCCAGTGACAAATAGGCGATGATTTTATCGGCTTGTGCGTTGGAATCGGCTCCAAAAACATACCCAATTCCAATCATTAAAACATTCCAACTCAAATTGGAGATATAGGTTATAGGCAAAAACCATCCCAAAGGCATTCGTGATAGACCCGCAGGAAGTGAGATGTATTGTCCCATACTAGGAATAAGAGGAGCTAAAAGAACAGCTGCTTTGCCGTAGCGTTTGAAAAAATCCTCTATGGAGTGAAAAAGATGCTCTTTTTTTCTTTTCAAATACATTGGCAATGATTTTTTTGGCAAAGATGTAGTTGATAAAAGCCCCCGTCGTCGTACCCGCTGCTGTAATGATGGCTACCATCGTAAAGTCCAATTTACCTATCGAGATAAGGTATCCAGCGGGAAGTAGCAAAAGTTGAGTAGGGAGCGGGATAAACGTCCCAACAATGACCATATAGAAGAAAAACCCTATATATCCAATTTCAAGTACACTTTGAACCAATGTTTCTAGCATTTTTATGCTCCTAGCTTTATATTGATAGTATGATGGTGGAAATTTATTGGCGTTAGAGCCAACTTAGATAGTGTGTTGTATTTACTTTTGCAACGCTATTATGAACGCGTTGCTTTTTCTTGAATACCGCTTGTGCCAAATCTACGAGCAAGTTCTTGCTTGATACGGTCAGGTGATACATCTCTATACGCCAATCCTACCAAGGCATGATAGAGCAAATCACTCGCTTCGTAAACGACTTGCTTATCCTCTTCTTCATCGATAGCAACGGCTAATTCATCCGCCTCTTCACGAATTTTGGATAAGAGCAGTTGTTTGTCATTGAGAAGCTTTTTTGTCCATGAGTTTGAACTGTTATCGTTTTTTCTTGAAAGGATGGTATGATAGAGTGTATCAACAATACCGTAGATGGCTATTGTATCTAAAGTGCTATTATACAAAATATTTTCTTTATTGACGCTTGTAAAAAAACAACTTTTGGCTCCTGTGTGACACGCTACACCGTTTTGATGAATTTTAAGCACAATCGTATCCCCATCGCAATCAATTAAAACATCTTTAATCTCTTGCGTATGGTTGGAGCTTTCGCCTTTCTTCCAAATGCGTTGTTTGCTTCGACTAAAGTAGTGAGCAAATCCCGTTGAGAGTGTTAAGTTGTACGCCTCTTGATTCATATACGCCAACATTAACACCTCATGGGTTTCATGGTCTTGTGCAATGGCTGGGATAAGGGGGTGCTTATTCCAATCAAGTACTACTTTGGCGTTCATGGGTTCTCTATCGTGGTTCGTGTCTGTTCAGTACTTCGACCATTGATTTTTGAATCAACCCAAATATTAGGCACCGACCCACCAGGCGTTAAGAAAATCTGAGCGTTTGTATTGACTTTAAGTGCTTCATTAAACTTCATTTGTGTATCAATTTGTTTAAGTTGTAATAGTTCAGGTGTCAAAGATTTGGCTATCAAGATATTGGCTTTGGCTTGTTCTTCGGCTTCAATGCGTATCTTATCGGCTTCACCTTGCGCTTCGATTCTGTTTCTTTGAGCTTCACCTTTTGCAATCTCCGCTTTTCGTTGAGCGTCTTGTTTGGCTTTCTCTTTTTGTTGTTCGGCTACAGTAACCTCTTGTTTGGCGATTTGTACTTTTTCAATTTGTTCTTTGATTTTTGGAGGGAGTTCAATATTTCTAAGTTCTACCGAAGAGAGAAGTACGGGCGTATTTTCGATTGATTGAATAGCCGATTTGATTTTGGTTTGAATAGCTGTGGCTATCTCATTACGCATTTCAGGTAGCATCTCGGCAGTATATTGACCAATCACGTCACGTACCACTTCACGCACTTTGGAGTTGATAATCTTCTCCTCCCAACTCTCTCCCCATTTCTCTATCGTTGCAGGAGCAGACTCGGCTTTGAGTCGATACTGGACGGCTAGTTCGATATCGACGGTTAAACCTCGTTTATCAAGTACTGAAATGGCATCGTTTTGTTTAAGTCCACCCTCGTATTTGTTGCCATCGCCCAATGAAGTACTTGCATCATTGGTGTAGGTAATCATTCTAATTCGAGTATTAACAATATGAATCCGTTGAAAGATGGGGACATAGAGGTGAAGACCTGGGTTGAGTGGTACTTGTTGGAATTTACCTGTAGTAACTTTGATACCTATCTCACCTGAATTGACAATGGCAAAAGGTTTGAGTGCAATAGCTGCAAAAATAATAAAAGCGATAACAATGGCACTTGAGGCGAGTTTTCCCAATCCGCCTCCATCGAAGTTGGGCATTTGAGGCATATTGCCTCCGCCACCGTTGCCACCACCCGTGTTGTTGGTTGGTTTTTTCTTTTTAAAATAGTCGTTCATATCAGCTGGCATAGACTCTCTCTCTTTCAATGTAGGTTAAAGTGTGCCTATAATCCTTGTCTCTTCCGTGTACCACATCAAAATAGGCACTTTGAAGTTTTTGGGTTATTGCCCCTCGTCCACCATTTCCAATGGTTCGATGATCAAGCGATTTGATAGGCGTAATCTCAGCGGCTGTACCTGTAAAAAAGGCCTCATCAGCGATATAAATCTCATCTCGGGTAATGTTTCTTCGTACGACAGGGATTTTGAAATCTCGTGCCAAATCAAACACCGTTGCTTGTGTGATAGACTCAAGTGAGTTATCATTAGGAGGTGAAATCAGTACCCCGTTTCGCACGATAAAGAGACACTCTCCCGTCCCCTCCGCTGCAAAACCGTTTTCATCGAGCATCAACGCCTCTTGAAATCCAGACTCAATGGCTTCGTATTTGGCCATTTGTGAATTGAGATAATTAGCCGATGCTTTGGCTTTGCCAAAAGTAGAACGGTTGGGGCTACGAGTGATAGACGAGGTACACACTTTAATGCCGTTTTCCAATCCATCATCACCCAAATAGGCTCCCCACTCCCAAGCGGCTATCATCGTATGGACAGGTGCTTTGACGTGATGTACTCCCATTTGACCGTAACCTAGATAGATAAGAGGACGAATATAGACATTTTTTGTAAAATGATTGGCACGCAACAACTCAATATGCGCTTCTTTGATGGTATCTATATCAAAATTGGGTTTAATAGCTGTAATTTTGGCCGAATCGTAGAGACGTTTGCAGTGCTCATCGAGTTTGAAGATGGCTAAACCCTCTTGCGTTTGGTAGGCTCGTGTACCCTCAAATACTGCGTTTCCATAGTGAAGTGTATGAGTTAGAACATGAACTTTGGCATCATGCCAATCTACAAGCTCTCCATCCATCCATATCTTTTGTGCTTCATTCATTGTTTTAGCTCCCTGCTAAGAATACCCCTAAGGGCTTTTAAAAGTAAATATTATCCAAAAATCCATTAAATTAAGCAGAAGTTGTCTTCAAACTCAATGACCTATTTATTTTGGTTTATCAAAAAGTGAAGAGGAGGTGGCATTGATTTTTCGTTCACAACTTTCGATGGTTGATTTGATTTGGCTTGATATTTTTTCCAAATCACTTAAAAGTACTTTGATTTTCTCCTCATCCAAAGTAGTGAGTTTAAATTTAATTTTACTCATTTTTTCAGTAAGCTTCTCTATCTCTTTCTCTTTTTCGCTTTGATCAATTTTTTCCAACAGTTCGGTGAGTTTTTGATTTTCAAAAAAGGTGTAGTAGATATCGAGATAGACATTGTGCCATTTGTTGTGGAGCGTGAGTAGGTCACCGTAGAAGATAGAACCTACAACTTTTTCAATTGTTGAATCACTGCGCAACCATTTATCAAATTCGCACTGCGATACATCTGCGACGGGTGGTCTATGAATGAAAGCACGGTTTTTAACAATGCTATTTATTCTACGATTGTTTACAATATGCATATCTTTTGCATCAGAAAGACTCTTTAGAAGCTCTTCTCTTGTCATTTGCGACTCCTAAGTGGTGTTGATTTTACTTTAGTCTTATATATTATCCTAATAAAATTTAAATTTTATTAATAAGAGCAATTTTTGCCACAATTGTAATCATGTTTTGGTTATAATACTTACAAATTATACAAAAAAGCAAACTTAAAGCTCTAAGTTCATCTGTTTTTGGTATAAAATTTAAATTGGAGATAAATGTTATGAGCGTAGATGTTGTAGATGAAAAAATAGTTTTAGATCCCAAAAAGTATCTCGTGAGCAAAACCGATATACATGGTATCATTGAGTATGCAAATGACTACTTTATCGAAGTTTCGGGCTACAGTGAGACTGAACTTGTCGGGAAGTCGCACAGTATTGTAAGACATCCCGATACGCCAAAAGTTATTTTCAAAATTATGTGGGAACGTATTCAAGAGGGTGCAAACTTTTTTGCAATTGTTAAAAACAAAACCAAAGATGGACGCTACTATTGGATATTTACCGACTTTGAAATCAATTTGGACAAAGTAACCAACAAGCCCATCTCATACCTTGCTTACCGTCAGGCTGTAACGGATAAAATTATAGCTCAAATCGAACCTCTCTACAAAAAACTTGTAGAACTTGAGAAATTTTCCGATATTGATACGGCTCAAAAATACCTTATTGGCTATCTTGAAGAGAAGGGCAAAAGCTATGATGAGTACATGGAAGAGCTAATTGGCAAAAACAAAGGCATGGCCAAAAAATTCTTTTCGGGAATGAAGGGTATCTTTACACGAAAGAAAAAAGATTAGTAGCCTTTTATTGACAAAACAAGGGTATCTTCCAAAATAGAGTTTTGGCAATGCCCCTAAACTATCTCAATGAGGTATGAACATTTGATGCAAAATAGATATCTATTGGATACTGCAATATTGTTGTTATGGCTAGAACACAAAGAGCAACTCCATGAGACTATCTATGAGATTCTTAATGACAAAGATAACACTATCTATGTGAGTCATGCTTCTATTTTGGAGATTGATATGAAAAAAGGTCTAGGTGAGATTAAGCTTGACAATCTTGATATTGATACCATTATCGAAGTGAGTGAGTTTAAGCGATTGGAACTCTCTTCCCGTACTCTTGAGATAGTCAAAAGAGTTCCTCCGCAATACGCCAATCCTTTTAACCGTACCATTATCGCACAAGCTATTGTTGAAGAATTGACGCTCATTACACTTGATAAGAGCATTTTGGAGTACGAGCAAATCAATGCACTGCACCTCCATATCTAATCTTGATGATACTCCTCTTTTATCTCTTGGGGAATAAGCTGAGACACTACTCTCTCCTCTTTGGTAAAGAGTCGTAACAAATTCGCAACGCTGTGACGCATCTCCATACGATTGACAATCATATCAATAAGTCCATGATCCAACAAAAACTCCGAACGTTGAAACCCTTCGGGCAAATCCACACCCACGGTTTGTTTGATAACCCTTTGTCCTGCAAATCCAATCAAAGCCCCTGGTTCTGCCATAATAATATCACCCAGCATTGCAAAAGAGGCACTTACACCCCCCATTGTAGGATCGGTGAGTATCGAGATGTAGGGCAATCCCTCTTTGTGCAGCTTGTTAAGTGCAGCGGATGTTTTGCTCATTTGAAGCAACGAATAGGTACTCTCTTGCATTCTAGCACCCCCACTGGCACTGATAATAATCACACCGCAACGTTTTTTGATGGCTCGATTGATAGCACGTACAATCTTTTCACCCTCCACCGAACCCAAACTGCCGCCCATAAAGCTAAAATCAAAAACCGCAATTTCAACGGGAATATTCTCAATGGTACAGCTTCCGCTCATTACGGCTGAGTTTTTGCCCCCACTGCTGCTTTTGGCTTCCTCGATACGTTTTTTGTAGCTCTTTTTATCGCTAAATTTAAGCGGATCTATAGGGGTCAAAGAGGCATCTTGTTCAAGAAAACTTCCCTCGTCAACTAAAAAAGCGATACGTTTAGAGGCATTGATTCTAAAGTGGTGATTGCACTTTGGACACACCTCTTGCTTGGCTTCAACTTCTTTGAAATACATCAAAGAGAGACACTTTGGACACTTAATCCATTTGTTTTCACTCTCTTGCGCTGTTTTTTTCTTTCCACCAAATAGATTGCCAAAATTCATCTAATATTCCTTTATGCTTTAAGTGATTGGGCGATAGCTTTTGCAGCTTCTCTGCCATCATAAACCGCCGTCACGACCAAATGCGCCCCACGGTGACAATCGCCACCCGCATAGACACCTTTTTTTGTCGTTTGATAATGCTCATCGACAACAATACCACCCCAACGATCAAGTTCAATGCCGTTGTCTTTCAAAAAAGGGTATTGTACCGTATCAAAGCCTAAAGCAAAGATA
>DYMA01000033.1 GCA_020721815.1 Sulfurovum sp.
TTCCATGGGTTACATTATAGCATATTTAGGAGGAGCTAACCGACTAGCCTGTATCGTTAAAATAGCCTCAGGGTAAAAGTATAGAAGATAAATAAAGTTTTCAAGGGGTTTTTGTGCGATTAAAAAAAGTAGAAATTATTGAGTATCGAAATTTTAAAAATAGTGTGATTGATTTTGAAAAGTCTAATAATTTTCCAAATGTTTTTGCCATTGCGAGTAAAAATGGGGGTGGCAAAAGTACACTGTTGCAATTTGTATTTACATTTCTGCACTGTTTTATAGACAAAGAACGAAAACAATATCTTCAAAATATCTTAGAGTATTTGCCTGAAATGACGCAAAAAACCGATTTGGTTACGTTTGTGATTGAAGAGAATCATCAAGAGTATAACTTAGATTTTTCTATTTTGCCAACCGTAACAGAGACAATGGATTTTAATCTCTATTTAGATAGCCAAGAGATACAAGAACAAATTTTAGATTATCAAAAAAATGATCAAAAATATCAACGCATACTGCAACTCAAAAAAGACCTTGAATCCAATGATAGAATTACTCCCATCATGGAAAATAATCTAAATTACATCAAAAACCATGTCAAAAGCATGGGGGATATGGAGTTGGATTTTTTGTACGACAAAGCAAAAGCAACAAAAGATTTGCAAATATATAAAAATCTTATAGAGATTATTATCAATAAAAATGCTATTTCGGAGGATACTCTCAATGAGCTAAAAGAGTTGAATATCAAAGTCAATCATCAAGTGAAAAATTTGGAGGATGTATTAAATCAAAACAATATACTCTACATTACCCATCTTTTAAATACCAAAAACGTCCTTTTGCTCCAAACCAATATGTCCAAAGAGCTTCTTGTGAGATTGGCAAATAAGGTTTTTTTAAATGCTCCATCGTCGCAAGTATTTTTATTTTTATCCAGCCAAGAGAAACATACAATATTTAATGAGTTTTCCAACAAAAATAGCTATTACGAATCCTATTATGAAAAAGTCAAAAAAGCAAAAAAAGAGTTAAAAAACTTTTTTACTTACGATTTTGCCTCAACCGATTTGATTTTGGAAGCTTTTAAAAGAGCCTCCAATGAAGATTTAAAAATCAAAAGAGAGACAGGGCATTACGGCAATAGGTACGATGAATTAACCAATGAACTCAAAAATTTTTTAGATGGCAAAGAGATTGGTGAGAATAGAGAGGGCAATGGTGTTATTTTTACTTTAAAAAAGAGTGATTACCCTTTGTCTCCCGAAGACTTAAGTCACGGAGAGCTTAAAAAACTGGGTATTTATATATGGTTAAAACATATTGTCGAAAAAGATTCAATTATTTTGATGGATGAACTCGATATTGCCCTACACCCGCAATGGCAATATGAATTGGTCAAAGATTTAACAAAATGGTCACAAGGGAGTCAATTTTTATTGGCAACGCACTCACCGCAAATATTGAGTTCTACTTACTATAAAAATATTATTAAATTAGACAAGAGAAAAGTTGAGCGATATACCAAGCCTCCCATTGATAGAGATATAAACTCTATCATTACACAAGTGATGGATGCACCTGATTTTCCTATGGATTTGTTGCTTTTGCATAAAGCGTATCGAACACTTATCAATGACGGAAAAATAGAGAGCGATGAGGCAAAAAAATTAAAGGAAGAGATTTTGGAACATGAGAGTGAAAGCTCATCATTTTTTCAAGATATTAATTTTGATTTAGAGTTGATGTAATGCGGTACATTCAAAAAGTACAACCGCCTCAATTTTTTATAGAGGATACGCTCAATTTAGAATCATGGAGTAGTTATTTTTCTCATAAAAAGCATAAATTAAAAGAACATCTTTTGGAACACGAGCAAAATTATCTATGCTGTTATTGTGAGAGCAAACTATCATCGGATACAAACTCTTCTCATGTCGAGCATATTCAACCAAAAGCAAAATATCCTCATCTTACTTTTGAGTATCATAATTTAGCCGTTTCATGCAATGGAACGTGTCAAAATTTGCCCAATGATTCAACAATACACAATTGTGGTCATATCAAAAGCAATGAGTATGATGAAAATCTTTTTTTAAATCCTATTGAACGGGAAAATATTAGAGACTATTTTGAATACGATATAGATGAAGCAAAGATAGAAGCATCAGCAAAAGATAAACAAAAGGCTTCTTATATGATTGATACTTTGCGTTTAAACGATGGTGGATTAACCAAAGCAAGAGAAAAAGCTTTGAAAAATTTTATTGAGAAAATGCAGACAAAAGAAGCTAATTTACGCAAAGAAGAGATTAAAAAAATACTTAAAGAAGAAAAACTTGAACAAATCTCTTTTTTGAGGTTTAGATTTAAGAGACTATTGCACTCTTGATGTGGAATGACGATAGGATTGCTTCGTGCCTCGTAATGACCGTCATTTGTAACATTGTGAAGCAATCTAAGATTTATTTCTTATTCCACTCCGTTCGCCCTGAGCTTGTCGAAGGGTCTTGGATTTGATGTACTTCGACAAGCTCAGTACGAACGATAAATTAAATATATCGTAGAGTGAGGATTTATTTCTACTTTTTTAGCCGAACAATTGAAGGCGATTGAACGTCTTAAACTCAGCTAAAGCCGAGGCTACAGATTCAAAGTCGTTGCTTATGACCAATTAAAAATAGATTGCTTCGTGTTTCGCAATGACTGGTTAAAGATGATTTGATGGGCAAAGTGCGTAACATCAGTGAATATCTGACAAGGAGAGTGCAGGTGCGTCGTATCGGTTCAATATCATACCCTAAATGAAGCCTTTTGATAGACCTCCATATCTTCTCGTTTGCCTACAGCAATCACCTCGACGACAATTTGCTCATCGATAGTCCTATAGACAATTCGCACACGTTTTTTATCGACATAGAGTTTGCGACAACCACCAAGGTCATAGCCGTTTTTATTGCCTAGAGGCTGACCAAGTTGCGGTGAGGTGGAGAGTTTTTTGAATTGCTTTCCCACAAGTATCACTTGAGCTTTAGATAATGCCTTCAAATCATCCTCAACACCATCTTTTAAAACAACGCTATAGCTCATCTACATCAATCCCAAGCTCTGCAAACACCTCTTCATAGGGACGAGAGTTACCATTTTCTCGCTCTTTGACGATATTATAAATCTCAATATGCTCCATCATCTCTAGTGCCTCTTGCATCCGTTCATACTCTTCAATGGGTAAAATCACCGCTTCGAGTTTGTTGTTTTTGGATATTACAAAGCGTTCTTTGGTATGACTAATAATATCATTCAACACCCCCGAAAACCCCCGTGCCATATCACTGGCTGAAATAATCTCATCTCGACTGTATGCTACCATATTGTATGCCTTTTATTATGTAATATTTAATGTATTATAGCATAGTAAATAGTATGAGTGCAAGAGTATTTTGATATTGAGGTGGAAAAGATTGTGTCATAAATACCCGTAGGTTTGGCACTGCCAAACGCTTAAATAAACTCAAAACCTATATTGGACTTCAAGCTTCCAATAGGCATAACGAAGTTGGAGCTTTGCTATGAGGTAAAATAATGAATTGTAAAATGGTCACACCTACAGTTGTAAAGTCAAACCTACTCCATTAAATCGGTGCGATTTTTAATAGAGTCTATAGAGTATTCATGCTACAATATAGCAATAATTCAACAAGTGGGAGAGTAAGTCTATGCGACAATTTTTGGTATTTTTTTGGGCTATGAGTGCGGTGCTTTTTGCGTTGGAGGCAACTTCGCCAGAGATAAAGGCAACAGGGGAGGGGGTGAGGCTCGATAGCCCTATTCGTATCGAATCGGGTGCAAAGCTTCTTGAACAAACCACGACTTATACGCACAAACCGCTCGTTGAGTGTTCTCCCTCTATAGATGCCTATTATAAAATCATAAGCCAAACGCAGATACTTCTTTTGCCTCAAAAGCCCCTATCTCCCTCGACGCTTTACAGTTGCAAAACCAATCCACAGTATCTTGCACAAGAGGGCTACTTCGAGTACGAAAGTGCCGATTTTGGTGTCGTGGATATAGGCTACTCGCAAAGCGGCAATTTGGTCACGGTTGAGTTTAATGCACCCATTGATACCCAAAATGCTCTCAAAAGTATCGAAATCAACAAGCTAAGCAACCTTTCACGAAGCAAACTCAACTACACGCTTGTAGCCCATGAGCAAAACCGATTGATACTCAAACTCAATGAAGATGCGGGGTATCGGTTTGAAGTCAAAATTTTTGATAGAGTTACCTCTCTTAGCGGTTCGTCGCTCACACAAGAGGTAGTCAAAGTCCTCTCAAAAGATGGGGTAGAGAGCCAAGTAGAGCTTGATGCAAACGCCAAAGCGATGCAGATACTCGACAAACCTCGTGTGGTTGCACTTGATGAGGGGAAGTTTGCTTTGCGTCTCTACTTTGATGATACTATCGAGAGAGAAAATCTCAAACGCTTTGTAAAGGTACTGGAACTTGAAGATTATACGATAGGTGAGTGGCAATATATCTATTATGACGATAGAGAAGAGGGCAATATCACCTCTAGTTACTTTATTGATATTAATAGCGATGATATTAAACCCAATCAAAGCTACGGCGTGGTTTACAACAAAGGACTCAAACACTATCAAGAACTCAAAGAGAGCGTAAGCTACCGTATAGAGTCGGGCGATATGAAATCAAGCATTAGCTTTGGTGAAGATAAACCCTACCTATCCAATATCGGTGAGATAGGATTTACCAGTGTCAATATCGACAAAGCCACGCTCATTATCGAACAAGTCACAACCGACAACTACCGCTATTTTGTCAATTACAACCAACTCGATAGAGATAAAGTTTCGGACTATACCCACGAGATACTCTCCAAAGAGGTTGTATTAAACAATCCCAAAAACGAACCAACGCTTCATAAGTTTAGCGTCAAGGATTTGATGGGGGCACTCTCTAGCGGTGTTTATAAGATTACACTCAACTACGAAGAGCGCGTAAACAAAGACAAAACCAAAGAGCAAAGCAAATCCAAAGTACTCTTTGTTTCAGATATTGCCATTGGGGCCAATATCGCTGCCAATCAAGCTTTCGTATCGCTTGTGTCGCTCTCCAGTGCTGCACCTATCGAGGGGGCAAACGTCCAACTCTACTCCAAAAACAACACGTTGATTGCTCAAACGACAAGCGATAGTGACGGTGTGGCAAAGATCGAAAAAGAGGGATTGTTGCAAGAGAATCCCAATATGATCATTGTAACCCAAGGAGAGGATCAAAACTTTTTGCTGCTCAAAGAGAGCAACAATGCCCTAACCTTTGAAGATGTAACCAAAAAAGAGGAACCCTACAAAGCCTACGTCTATGCCCAAAGCGAGATTATCCGCCCTGCTAGTACTCTCAATGCCCTTATTGTCGTCAAAGATAGAGATTTTGTATCGGCTAATGGCATTCCTATTAAGGTAGAGATTTTTGGTGTAGAGGATTACAAAACCATCTTTTCCAATATATACAACACCAATGCGTTGGGTTTGGTTGATTTTAATTTCACTTTTGAGCAAATCCAAACGACGGGTTCTTATCGCATCGATGTCTATTTGGGCGATGTGCGAATAGGCTCACAACTTATCGCCGTTGAGGCGTTTATCCCTCCCAAGATAGAAAATCGTATCACACTCAACAAAGAGAGCTACTTTAGCGATGAGTTTATCGAGGCTAAGATTGCTTCTAGCTATCTCTTTGGTACTCCCTCTAGCGGACTTAGTGGTACGGTGAGCTTCGAGGCGACACACAAGCCCTATACGCATCTTAAATACCCCAACTTTAGCTTTAGCAACGAGGAGCTTGTAGCCTCCAATGAACTCAATTACATTACCCAAACCGATACCATTGAGCTTGATGAAAACGGTACAACCACGTTGCTTATCGGTACAAAACCAACCCAAAAAGTACCCTCCATTCTCAAAGGTGTGATAGGAGCAAAGATACTTGATGATACCCAGCCCGTATCAACCTACAAAGAGGTAACTATCTATCCCTACAAAGCAATGGTGGGAGTAGGATTGGATCATACGAGAATTGAGAGAGGCGGTAGCGTGGAGATTAGCCCTTTGCTTATCGACCCTCTTACGTCGGAGCTTGTCAATCGAACCATCTTGCTCAATATCAAAAAACTCACATGGCACTATCGCTATGTCGATGGATATTACAAATGGGACAAAGAGGTGGAGCTTGTAGCCTCCAAGCTTATTGCATCCAATGAGAAGTTTGTCCAAAATATGAATGACTACGGGGATTACATTATCGAAATAGTCGATACGCTAGGGGGTCATTCGGCGACGCAATACCTTGATGTATGGGGCTGGAGCTACGCTTCACTCTCTCCCAAAAACGATCTCAAAAGTGTAGAGGTGAAGTTTGAAGATAGAGAGTATGCCAAGGGTGACATATTGAGTGCTACAATCAAATCCCCTATTTTGGAGGGCTATATGGTAGTGACACTCGAAAAAGATAGAGTGCTTTGGCATAAAGCGTTGAGGATAGAAAAAGGGGTTGCAAAAGTGGAGATACCCATTGAGGAGTATTTGGGAAGAGGGGCGTATTTGCACACAACCGTCGTACGCAAAAGCGATACAAGCTCTAAAATTCTTCCTTATCGAGCCTCAAGTTACGATTTTGTCAAATCCAATCGCAACCAACACAAAATCAACGTCGCACTCAACATGGCACCTCTTACCAAATCGCACACCTCCAATACCTTAGCGATTACCACCGATAGAGAAGCAACCTTGCTTGTGAGCGTCGTGGATGTGGGTATTTTGGATATGGTAGCCCAAGAGATACCCAAAATATTTGACTTTTTCAACGACAAAGCGTTGCAACGTATTGTCTATTTTGATATTTACGAACAGGTCATGAGCTATCTTGTCAAAGGAAGCTTTTTGGCATTTGGTAGCGATGGCGATGCGGAAGATATGAAAAAGAAAAAACACCTCCCACCCAAAGTGGATCGTGTCAAGCCCTTTATGCTCTGGTCAAAGCTTATCCAAACAAACGCCAATGAGGCTACCTATAGGATTGATGTACCCCAATTTAACGGTCGTTCTCGCATCGTTGTCATTGCTACTACTTCGGATGCTATTGGCGTAGCTTCGCAAGAGTTTACAGTGCGAGACGATATTATCATCAAACCCTCCTATCCACGCTTTATGCTTGTGGGTGATAGCGTTGAACTGCCTATTCGTATCTTCAACAATACCGAAAATGAAACTTCTATTGTATTGGAACGCTACACAACGCCTCATATCGCCATAGAGTTACCCAGCAATAAACTCACAATACCCCCCAAAAGCTCCAAGGTAGTGAGTGCCAAACTTCTTGCTAACGCAATAGGAGTAGCCAAAGCTTCGCTTAATCTTGATGATGGCAAAGCCAAATATACGCATGAGATTGAGTTTGGTGTGATGAGTCCCCACGCACTCTCTACTATGGCGTTTAAAGGCTCAACGACAACTCCCATAGCACTCAATATCCCCGATAGTTACCGCAACGCCCAAGGCTTTGTCTATCTAAGCGACAATCCACTAGGAGTGATGCGAAACGATATTAAATACCTTATCGACTACCCTTACGGTTGTGTCGAACAGACGAGTTCCAAACTCAACGCAATGCTTTATGCTCAAAACTATCTCAAAGATGATAGATTGATGCGAAACGCCCAAAAGTTTATCACCAAAGGGATTGATAGGGTAGTGGGTATGCAACAAAACACAGGGCTTTTTAGCTATTGGGGGGATGCTTATGTCGATGATTACGCCTCTATCTATGCAGCGCAAACGCTCCTTGAACTTAATGGGCGAGGTTATCTCATCAAACAAGAGGTGATGGATAAAATCTACATGGGTCTTAAATCAATCGTAGAACAAAAGTACGGTACGCAACATCTCAATCGTCACCGCATCTATGCAGCGTTTGTTTTGGCGCAACACAATCAACTTGAACTTTCACAAGCCAATATGCTCTATGATAATAAAATGTATGAAGACTACTACATCTCATGGTACTATCTAAGTGCTATTTATCAAAAATTAGGGATGCACGATGTTTCGCAAAAGCTCTACGAAAAGGTGCAAAATATTCGTTTGAGGGATTTTAAGGAGCAAAATTTTTCAAAAGTCTATGGTGGTTATACCACTATGAGTCGTGATATGGCGTTGGTGTTGTATCTCAATTCTAAATATTTTGGCAAAAATCCAGCCGATTTTGATGCCATGCAACAGCGTCTCGATAAACTCTACTCCACTCACGAAAAAGCGATGGCACTAAGAGCGATAGATGCCTATCTTGAGGGCAAGAGTTCACAAAAGATGGATGTGAATGTGCATATCAACAACCAATCCAAGCTCTATAAAAAACCAACCGTAGTAGAGATAGACAATCTTCAATTCAATACTATCAATGTTGAACCTTTGAGCGACGTAGCCAACTACTCTATTGAGGTTTATAAACATTTGCCCCAAGAGATCAAAAACAGACTCTATCCTATCCAAAGCATCAATATCAAGCGAGATTTTGTCGATGCTGGGGGTAAAATAGTCGATTTATTCAATCTCAAACAAGGCGATAGGGTCTATTCCAAACTCACCATTGCCAACGAAACGGCACTTCAAAATATGCTTATCAATCATCGTGTTCCTGCTTGTATGGAGATTGACAATATGCGATTGGGCAAAAACATCAATGCGAAGTTTAAAAACGAAAATATCACCCTAACCAAGAGCGATATTCGTGACGATAGGGTTCTCTATTTTGCCAATCTACCCGCTCCTACACCCGATAACAATCAAGGCAGTGTTCCTATGAACTACGCTACGCTCTATACGCCGCTCGTCATTACCACCAAAGGCGAGTGCCAACTTCCTGCCGTTGTGATTGAGGCAATGTACGATAGTCGTATCAGTGATTACGCCAAAGAGAGCGATAGTGTGAGGGTTAAGTAGTTTGCTTCCCTCATTCATTGATATGTGTCAAGAGCCAAATTGTTAAAATAGGCTACCATTGCATCAAAAAAAGGAATACAAGATTGTTACTATTAAAAGATGAGATGCCGCTTGTCGCTATGGAGTTTATGAATGCGGTGCATTTGGAGGATATAGAGATTATCAATGAGCTTTTTGCACTCATTGTAGCTTATGACAAAGGCAAGAGCAGTATTGAAGAGATTAATCAAAAATATCAAGAGTGGATAGCACACACCGTTGAACACTTTAGAGGTGAAGAGGTGATGATGGTTGAAAAAGGATTTCCGCCCTATGCGATGCACAAAGGCGAACACGATAGAGCCTTAGATGAGATGAGAGGTATATTTCAAGAGTGGCAAAAAACAATGGATTCATCAGTGCTTAAAATATATTTGATAGAGGTTTTGCCCTTTTGGCTTATCAATCATATCAACACAATGGATACGGTTACGGCACGATTTTTTGATACAGGATTTTCACCTTGTGGGATAGCCCACTAAAGCAGACTCTCTGTCATGCTAGGCACTTCACGCTTAAGAGGTTTGGGAGAGGATAAGATTGCCTCTTTTTCCAATACGATGACGTAGTTTTCTCTCGAAAAGAGCCAAAAGACACTCTCAATGCTTCTATCGATAGTCACAGCACCCCATCCCTCTTGTGAATAGCGATTGAGAAACTTTGTGAAACCTCTAGGGCTGACTCTAGCTTGTCCAAAGAGTATCGCTTTGAGGATATTTTCTTTATATTTTACTACCTTATACTCTTTTGCCATGCCCTATTTCCCTAAAATGTTTTTAAGCAAGATTATAGCATATTCCATTAGAAAAAATCAACCAATGAAAATTTTGACTTGAGATTGAAAAATCTTTGGTGACTAAAACTCAAATCCGCCCCCTTGACCTTTGTTCATGCTCTCATAGACGGCTTTGACGTAGCTTTCACGCACTTCACACCCCAATAGTTTGGAACACTCCAAGCAGCTTTGGAGTTGCTCCTTTTTTTGACACTCTTGCAATGTGGCTTTGGCGTTATCAAGCTTTTGTTGCCAAATACTACTAGACTCCATACGCCTCTCTCATCGCTTGAATTTCATACTGCGAACCCAAAAAACAAGGCGATGTGTCGTGGATCTGGTCGGGTTTGAGCTGGAGCAACGAAACCCCTTTGGAGTCCACCGCCTCTCCTCCTGCCATGGTGTAAATCAAAGCAAAAGGGAGTACCTCAAAGAGTTGTCTAAGTTTGCCTTTGGGTTTATCCAATGTGCCTGGATAGGAGAAAAGCCCCCCTTTTTTGAGCAAAATTTGGTGCAAATCGGGTACCATACCTCCACTGTATCGCAATCGATACCCCTCTTCAAAGAGTCCATTAACCAAAGCTTTGTGGTGAGGTTCCCAATGTTTTTGCGTACCTCCTGGGGCGTTGATGTTGCCTTTTTCGTTGAGGGTTATTTCGCCTACAAAAGAGAACTCTTTTTGGTTTTTGGCGTAGTAGAGTTTGGGTTTTTGACCCTTTTGTACCCATACCAACTCTACTCTAGGCCCATAGACTACATAAGCCGCCGCCACAAGTCCCTCTCCATCCAAACTCCCCTCATAGATACCAAAGATAGAACCTACTGAGAGATTGACATCCACTAAGCTTGAACCATCCAATGGGTCGTAGCAGACGGTATATTTGCCCTTGTCGTGCAGGTGCATAATCTCATCTTTCTCTTCACTGATAATGGCTTTGACCATAGAGACACTTTTAAATCGGTGTTCGATGATAGCGTCACTTCGTACATCAAGTTTGAGCTGACTCTCTCCTGAAGAGTTTTGTCCCTCGGAGTATCCAAGGTCTTCGTGTTGAATGGCTTTTTCGATTTTGTAAGCGATATCCTCAATGGCTTTTAGAATGATTAGCATCTATATCTCCTTTGCGTTTTGATTGATCCACTCTATGATTTGGTGTGTATTGTTCAAATCGAGTATATCAATATTTTTAGGTATATTATACTCTTTTATCTTTATGGTATCGTCAATTGCCAACGCTTGAGACCATTCAAAGTAACTTGTATCAATAGTGTTACGAAAGATAGCAATGCGTGGCAAAGGCAGAGTTTTGAGTCCCTCGACAAGCAAAATATCAAAATCTCCTAGCATGACAATCATCTCATCAAGCGTTTTTTCACGTTGCGAAAAAAAGGTAGTACGAGTAGGCGAGGCGACAATCACCTCCGCACCCGTTTGTGAAAATTTGTAGCTATCCTTGCCCTCAACGTCAAACTTAGCTTTGTCTTTGGGGTCGTTTTTGATAATGGCAACGTTTTGGGTTGCTATGAGTTCTTTTGCTATTTTTTCTATCAAAGTCGTTTTACCGCTATTGGAGGGACCTGTGAAGGCTATGGCGTATCGTTTCATGCAAAATCCTCAAAAAATAATAGGGATTATACAAAAATTTTGGTTAGAATGGGTCGTTTTTAAACTTAAATTAAAGATTTTTAGCTATAATTTTATTCCTACGACAAATGCGGACGTGGTGGAACGGTAGACACGCTATCTTGAGGGGGTAGTGCCAACAGGTGTGGGGGTTCAAATCCCCCCGTCCGCACCATCCAAATCAAATTCAAAATTTTAAAATCAAATCAAAATTTTATTTCGCTTCATTTCCCTATTGTTTTAAGAGCTTCTGAAGCGATAGTGAGTAAACCATCCGCACCTGCGATAAAGGGAATAAGCCCCGTACCAATTCCTCCCCATACAATCATAAGCGCCATAGCAACTATAAGCAAAGTACTAATAGAGAAAGGGAACTTCTTTTTGGGATTGGCGGATGGATAGAAATACATCAATGCAATAAGCTTGAAGTAGTAATATATCGAGATAAAAGCAATCATGATACCAAATCCAGCCAAAAGAATCTCACCCGCTTCAATAGCACTCATAAAGATATAAAATTTTCCCAAAAAGCCAATAGTAGAGGGAAATCCTGCCAAAGAGAGCATAAAGATAGTCATTGCTGCTGCCATATAGGGGCGCTCATGAGCAAAGCCTTTGAAATCATCAAAGCTTAAATGGCGTTTCTCTTCATCACTCGCCAAAAAACTCAGTATCCCAAAAGCCCCTACAGCACTCAAAAAATAGGAGATAAGATAAAAAATAATCGCCGACGCAGCAAAGCTTGAACCCAAACTTATAGCATAGAGAGCAATGAGCATATAGCCTACATGTACGATACTAGAAGCAGCAAGCATTCCTTTGAGTTGGGTTTGGGAGATAGCCAAAAGTGAACCAATCAAGAGCGTCAAAATCGCTACGGCTTTGATAATCTCTGAAATAATAGGATAGATGGGGGCAAAATCGACCAAAAAAAGACGCAACAAGATGGAAAATATTGCAATTTTGAGCGTCGTAGCCATAAACATCGTCACAGGAAAAGGAGAGCCGATATAGACATCGACAACCCATGAGTGAAAAGGAGCTGCTCCGATTTTAAAAAGCAACGTCACCATCATAAACATCATGCCTACAATAAGCAAAGTCATCTCGTCGTTTTGATGGTGGGCAAGATAGGTGTAAATATCACCCAAATAGGTAGAACCCACCACGCCATAGACCAGTGCTACCCCCAAAATAAAAAAAACTCCCGCTAATGAGCCTAGAATGATGTATTTGAGCATCGCTTCGGAGCTTTTGAGCGAATGGTGGTTGTAGCCTACTAGCACATAGAGTGTAATAGAGGCTAGTTCAATGGAGATAAAAGCGGTGATAAGCTCATTGGTGTGCGCCAACATCATCATCCCAAAGATACTAAAAAGCAACAACGCAAAAAACTCACCGTTGTAGTAGTCACGGCTTTTGAAATAGTTGTTGTTAATAAGCAGCGTCAAAATCGCACCGCTTAGAAAGAGGATATTAAAAAGCGTTGAGAGCTTATCTACGATGAACATTTTGGCAAAGATAGTCTCAAAGAGATAATCGTGTTCCACATTTTGAAAAATAATAAGTTCAATAATGAGTGATAGGGTTAAAAAGGCGACGGTGACAAGATTGTAGTTGGCAAGTTCTACCTTTTGAACCAAACTAAAGAGCATCAAAAAAAGAGCACCGATAAATATCAACGCCAAGGGCATAACCAAATAGAGATCCCATATCATTTGACACCTCCTTGAAAGGCTTCAAGATTTGTACTCAAACTCGCATCAAAAAAATCCAACAAAAGCGAGGGAAATATGCCTGTAATCAATAGAATAATCACCAGTGGAGTCAAGATACCAATCTCAATGGCACTAAGATCACCAAAATGTTTCGTGACCTCTTGTGTCGTGCCAAAAAGGGTGCGTTGAAGCGTCCAAAAGATAAAGAGTATCGCTCCTAGCATCGTCATAGCGGCGACTACACCTACCCAAAAGTGGTACTTAAAAGCTCCAACAATAATCAACAACTCCGCCACAAATCCCCCCGTCCCTGGTACACCCGTGATAGCAAGAGCAAAAAAAGCAAAGAAAAAAGCAAAACGGGGCGCTATGGAGGCGATACCTCCTAGATGGGCTATTTGAATATTTTGCGTTCGTCGCCCCAGCATTCCTATCATCAAAAATATTCCTGCCGATGCGATAGCGTGTGTAGCCAATAGGTATAATCCACCGCTCCACGCATAGATATTGGTCATAAAAAGCCCCAAAGTAATAAGCGAAAGGTGCGCACCCGATGAGAAAGCAAAGATACGTTTAAGATCGCGTTGCATAATGGCATGAATGGAGTAAAATACGATACCAATAAGGCAAAGAAGTATCACATAGGGAGTATAAAAACCCAAAGGTATTTCAAAAAGCGTAAATCCAAAGCGATAGAGACCATAGACTCCAAGCTTTGCCATAATCGCTGAAAGTACCACCACAATCGCCGTAGGAGAAGAGCTATAAGCAGGTGCCATCCAAGTATGGAAGCCAAAGAGCGGTATCTTAATCGCAAAAGCCAAAAGAAAAGCACCCGCTAGGAGTATGGAGGTTTTGGAATCAAAAGCCAATTGTGCTAAATTGCTTAGTTCAAAACTCCAAAATCCAACCGTAGTGTAGTGGGTGTAACCTAGATAGATAATAGCCAAAAGCATGCTCATTGAACCAAAAACCGTCATAATAATAATTTTCATCGCATTAAAGTGCCGCATTCCGTAGCCGTAGCTCCCTATCATAATAAAAATAGGCAAAAGCATACTCTCCCAAAAGAGATAAAAGAGTATCAAATCTTGAGCCATTATCACACCGCTAATACCCGCTTGAAGCAACAACAAATTGTAAAAATACCCTTTGCGTTGCTCTTCCCAAATGGCTAAAAAAATCAAAGGCATAAGCAGTGCGATGAGGAGCAGTAGAAGCAAAGAGATAGCATCAAGACCAATAGAGTAGTTTATGCCGTAGTGGCTAATCCATGAACTGTTGTGGACAAACTGCATTCCACCTTCAACGTTGAAGTAGGAAGTTACCACAACCGCAAAGAGCAAGACCATCAGTGAACTTCCAAAAGTCACCATCCTAAGTGTCTCAATCGAGACTCGAAAGATACCCATCGTAAAAGCTACCAAGAGAGGCAAAAAGAGTATCATAGATAAGAGATGTTGCATTATTGTGCCTCCAGTATATAAATAAGAGCTATGGACATAAGTGAGACACTAAAGATAATGTAAGTAGCGTAGGTTTTGACGGTGCCGTTTTGCAAAGATACCAACTTCACGCCCAAATGCCTATAGCCACCCGTGAGCAATCCCAAAAATCCATCAATGATTTTGGCATCGACTACTCTATCAAAGAAGAGACTCAAAGAGCGTAATGTGCTGACAAAGAGCCTATCGTAGAGTGCATCGACATAAAATTTATGGATAAACAACGCTTTGATGGGTATATTGGCTTTGGAAGGTTTTGGATTGGTGCCAAAGAGTCGATAGGCTAGGGCGATACCACCCACTGCAATAAGAGGATTGAACGCCATCAAGCCATACTCAAGAAGATGCGTAGGGGCAGGAGTGGCTCTATCGGGAAGTGCGACAAAGTGTGCAAAACCATGCCCAATGCCCAAAAACCCAACCGTGGCCGAACCTATTGCCAAAACAATAAGGGGATAGATAATCATCTTGCCAAGGGGGATTAGGTGAGGATAGGTTTTGGTTGAGTGAGCAAAAAAGACCACAAAGATGAGCCGAAACATATAGTAGGCGGTTAAAAACGCTGTCGTAATGGCAATTATCCAAAGCGTGTAGTGTTGGGTTAAAAAAGCGTGATTGATAATCGCCTCTTTGGAAAAGAACCCTGCAAAAGGGGGAATGGAGGTGATAGCAAGGGTGGCAATAAGCATGGTAATAAAGGTTTTGGGTAAAAATGTACGCAAATTTCCCATTTTGAAAATATCTTGTTCGTGGTGGAGTGCGATAATAACCGCTCCCGCCCCCATAAAGAGCAGTGCTTTGAAAAAGGCATGGGTAAAGAGATGAAAAATCCCTGCTCCATAAGCTCCTAGCCCTACAGCGATAAACATATAGCCTAGTTGGCTCATCGTTGAATAGGCTAGAATTTTTTTAATATCACGCTCAAAAGAGGCCATAAGTGCTGCCATAAGTGCTGAAAAAGCCCCAATGTAGGCGATAAACTCTCCAATATGGGGAATTTCATTGTACAAAAATCCAAATCGTGCCACCATATAGACTCCCGCCGTCACCATCGTAGCAGCGTGGATAAGTGCCGAAACGGGGGTGGGTCCAGCCATGGCATCGGGAAGCCAAACGTAGAGTGGGATTTGAGCCGATTTTCCCATCGCCCCCACAAAGAGCAAAGCCCCTACAAAACTAAGCGTAGAGCTTGAAAGTCCCTCTATGCCCTCTTTTATCGCTTCAAAATCAAATCCCTTGCCCTCCAAAGCAATAAAAAGCACACTAAGAGCAATAATAAATCCAAAATCCCCTACACGATTGACGATAAAGGCTTTGTTGGCGGCGGTAATGTTGCTGGAGACTTTGTGGTAAAAGCCGATAAGCAAATAAGAGGCTAATCCCACAAGCTCCCAACCGATAAACATAATGATAGGATTGGAGGCTACTACAAGCAAAAGCATAGAACCCAAAAAGAAGTTAAAATAGGCAAAAAACTTCCCAAATCCCTCATCGTCTTGCATGTATCCCACGGCATAAATGTGAATGAGTGTGCCAACAAAACTTACCAAACCAACCATTATCATCGAGAGCCTATCAAGCATAAAACGCATCTCAATGTGAAATTGACCCACCTTTATCCAGTCAAAAAGATGGGCATAGAGTGGTGTATCGTGAGGCATTGTGCTTATTTCAAATGCCAAAACAAAGCTCAAAAGCGTCACTATTGCGGGGGTGGTGAGAGCGATAGTGGCGTAGTAGGTGTTGCTTAGATTTTTTTTGCTATCTATTAGATAAGAGATCCCTAGTATCGTAGCCGACAAAAAGGGCAAAATAACAATCAATGATAAGAGTGCTTCCATTACGCCTCATCCCTTTTGTGCGTTAATTGTGTGATAGATTGGCTATCGACACTTTTGGTTATGCGGTAGATATAGATAATGAGTGCCAAAAAAATAGCCGCTTCAGCTGCAATAACGGCTATCATTAATAGGCTTACCACGCCTCCGCCCATCTCGCCGTGCACTCTTGAAAAGGTTGCTAATATGAGATTGACACTGCTAAGCATGAGTTCAATGGATAGATAGACAACAAAGAGACTACGTCTAAGCATCAATCCGATAAGTCCAATCGCAAAAATCACAACCGCCACAAAGAGAAATGCATCAGGACTTAACATCTAATCTCCTATGCGAGAGTACAATCGCCCCCACCATTGCTCCAAGTAGCAAAATAGAGACAATCTCAAAAGGGAGTACCCAATGCGTAAAAAGCTCCTTGCCCATGGCTTCAATCGTCCCAAAGTTTGGAGCAATAGGAGCAAATGTAAAATCGGCTTTGATAACAGCATACAAAAGCAATCCTACAATAGGGGCTACCATAAGAGTTGTAAGGGCTATCTTTGAGGGCATGATGTTTTGCTGGGGTTGGTTTTCATCTTTGAGATTGATGGAGAGTATAATCATAATCGAAAGTACCACTACAGCCCCAACACCCACAAGTATTTGAGCCAAAAACAAAAAACTATGATGCAACAAGGCAAACATACCCGCCATAGCCACCATAACCATCAAAAAACCTATGGCACTGTAGATACTCTCTTTGCAAAAGACTATCATTATCGCACCGCTTAACAAAAAAAACGCCAACACAAAAAAAATAATACTCTCCATTGATAAAAACCTCTGATGTATTCAAATGGGAATATTATAACATAACTAAGAGGATAATAAAATTACAAAACGCACTTTTATCGGAAGTGGGACTTCAGTCCAATGCCATTTCCTTAAGCCAAACCTCCAATATATGACAGCAAATTAATCTAAATCAAAGCAATAAAAGTATAAAAGTTAAAAGAGAAAAATATGAAAAGAGAAACAAAAAACATGAAAAAAAACACAAGAGATAATCAACAAAATACTCAATCTATTACATAGCGATACGATTAAAGAGAGATACAAACTGTTCAAAAAGAGTTTTACAAGAAACAGAAAACTTGGATTTCGAGATATTTCTCGTTTCACACTCTCAGGAGAGGTGGAACGAGAAAGGCATATTTTATCTCTTTTGTTTTAGGGAGTATAGCATAGCATAGAATTAATTATGTGTTGTTGTTGTCACCTGACCCCTATATTTACACTTACGACGCATTGGGCAGACAAACCAAAGTCACCTATCCAAACGGCATAACTACCCATTACACCTACGACAGTAGAAACCGTATCACCAAGATAGAACACAAAAACTCAAATGGTGAGATAATTCAAAGCTTCGCTTATACTCTTGATAATGTGGGCAATAGGACTCAAATAGTAGAGGATACGGGTAGAACAGTAGGCTACGAGTACAATA
>DYMA01000219.1 GCA_020721815.1 Sulfurovum sp.
AGCCCCCACCAGTGGGGTTTTGAGAGGGGGGTGGGGTGGGAAGATTCGTTTTAAGTCTTTTTTGGCACTCTCTTGAATCTTGATATTCATTACAACTCTTGGATGATGTCGTCGATAGAGTAGAGCTTTTCGCCATTTTGTCTAGCTTTGCGAGCGTCGAGAATATATCCATAATCGCTTTCATTTGTATTGATTGGCTCTAGGGCAAAGGGATTTTGAACCTTTTTATAAGAAGCATAGAGAGTGTAAATTGCATCTTTAACATTAGGTGTATCAAACTCTTTTTTGAGTGTGTCGATAAAACTATCTTCAAGTTCTAGGGTTAAATACATAATCACCTCCATTTTTGAAGTATTATAGCATATTTCCACTCTCTCTCCAAAGGAGTGATAGAGTCCTCCTCCATTAGCCCCAACTTCGCTACAATTGCTTCTTAAAAATAGGAGGGGGTATCCACTGCACTCAATCTCAAAAGATTAATACAAGGGTATGCCAGTAGGGGTGTTGTTCAATTCTGTCGCACACTTTTTTATAATCCAAATAGTTATCGCTCTCTAGGCAAAGATGCTCTTTGTAGCGTAGGTAGGCTTGGATGGTGATACGACTGGATGCAAGAGCGTTGCTGCGGTTGCGTTTGAGGTGTTCAAAGGCAACGGCGGCGTTAATCAACCCTTTGAGTAGAAGCGTTTGAGGATGGTTGCGCTTTTTGGCTTCTATCCATACCGCCTCTAAGATTTCGTGTGCCTCAAAGTAGCGTTGAGTATCAATGAGCTGTGCAAACTCTTCGAGGGCATGGGCTATCGTGTCGGTCATTTAGGATTCAATATCGTCGCTTTTGGCTTCCATCAAGGCCTCCAAAATCTCATGAATCTCCTCCTCCTCAAGCTCATTGTTATCAAGCTCTCTTAGTATCTCTTTGAACTCATCTTTCATTTGATGGAGTTCATCAAGGTCGCCTCGTTGCTCTTTGGTGACATCTTTTGCCTTTTCTATCTCGCTAAAAAGCTCATCTATGGCACTCTCCAAATCGGGAATGATCTCGTTTTCTAAAAGGAGTTTTAATTTTTCACTGTTTTTCATTATGCTTTACCTTTGGCTTGTTGGATGGAGTGGATGTATTGGTAGCTAATCGCAATGGGTTTTTCTTGGGGGAGATGGTGAGCAAGTCGTTCAACCATTGCCTCAAAATCATCAAAGAGATAATTGCCCATAGACCCTGGAATGGGGTTGATTTCATTGAGATAGACGTTGTCATCGACCACAAAAAAATCGCATCGGATGATAGAACCCAAAAAGAGCGGGTCATAGATACGCTTGAAGCTCTCGTGTAATTTGGCTTTGAGTGACTCATCAATAGAGGCTTGAAGCACTTGCGTATCACGCGCAAAATCCATGTATTTTTTGTCAAAATCCAAAAAAGCCTCTTTTTGCGGCTCTTCGACAAGGGAGAGTTCCCATCTATCGGTTTTGGTTCCTGCTAGATTGTACTCTTTGATACCCTCAACAAAAGGCTCAATAATGACATCGCTATCAAGCTCAAAAGCCACATCAAGGGCATAATCCAACGCCTCTTGTGTTTTGACAATCGATACCCCGATACTGCTTCCAAGGCGTGAAGGTTTGACAATCACAGGAAGTTCAAGCCTAAGTTCTCGTTTGTCGTTTTTGTGGAGGTGTTGATACTCCAGTGTCATAACCCCTAGTTCACGAGCAAAGTGTTTGGTGTAGAGTTTGTTGTAGCTCATAACGGAGGCTTCGATACGAGGAGAGATATAAGGAAGCCCGTAAAACTCCATCAGTGAAGCGATTTTGGCATCTTCGCCATCTCTTCCGTGTATGAGGTTGAGAAACACATCGCAATCAAAAGTTTTGCTACCCAAAAAAGTAGAGAAGCTAAAGCCTTTTGAATCCAACGAAAGCTTTTTGGCTTTTGTGTACTCGCCGCTAGCGAAGTATTTGGATTTCATGTTGTTTGAGTCGATAGCGTAAAAGGCTCTGTTGCTATCGACAAATATAAATTTAAGTTGGTTGTGTTTGAATACTTTTTTCATCGTAATGGCGCTGACGATACTAATCTCGTGTTCGTAGCTTGAACCACCAAATAAAACGGCAATGGTCATTGATACCCCAATTATTTTTTTGTAATTGTAGCCAACTAAACTAAAAAGCCTCTATAGATTGAGCCATTAATCGCCTTGATACTCATCGCTATGGCTCTTGTCTCTTTTGATATTGTGCATCTTTTCCCAATCGGCTCTTATCATTCTAATATCGCTTGAGTAGCGAATCGAATTGCCCCGATACTCATCATTGACGACGTTTCCGTAAGATTTGTGGTGTTTTTTGTTGTATTTTCGAGTCTCTCTTTTGGTGTGTTGCTTTTTGGTTCGCTCCACCTTCTCCTCTTTTTCCCAATGTTCTACTGTGGTTTGATTGTAAGACTCTTTGGAGTAGGTAATGGTATTGCCTCTGTACTCATCATCAACCACTCTAGCTTCCAAAAATCCTACAACCATGACTATTAATATGAACAAACGCATTGTAAACTCCTTATAAAAAATATGTGTTAATTATAGCATTAAGTAGCTAAGGGAATCTCTTTGTTAAAAGCCGTTTTCTCACTCTTCGACAAGCTCAGAGCGAACGGATACGATATTTTTTGCTTTGTCGTGGAG
>DYMA01000220.1 GCA_020721815.1 Sulfurovum sp.
GCATACCCAATGCCCACAAAAATTGGGTACGACGAGCGAAAAAAACAAGTTTTGTTATTGGGGGTATCTCCTATCGCATCATCAAAAATCACCCTCATACCCTTTTGCTAGAGCGATTGGGCTGGGCTTATACCACCTCCGCCAATCCAAGCGCTCAAAGCTACGATGAAACATTTGCCAAAAACCGTGCCGACGTTATCGTCTCATTTCCCAAACACGCATCGTTGCAACGCGCTTCAAAGATTTACCAACTCACCCCTTATGTCATTAAAAAGATTCGATAAGATTCTAGCTATACTCGATGCAATTTGGGAGCGAGGGAACGAAGCACGTATGTTATAATTACATGAAACGGTACAAGAGGTGTATTATTGCAGTTTGAATGGGATGTCAAAAAAGCCAAAAGCAACCAATAACGAAGCACAACACTATCAAGGATAGCTATATGAAAAAAGAGTATGATTTATTGACAATGAAATCTCGACCAAGCCCCTATGCCAAAGAGCTAGAAAATGAGGCTACTATTACAGCTGATAAAAATGTCATTGAGTATTTTAAAAAAATGGCAAAAAAACACAACACCTCATACCAAAAGCTTATCAGTAGCTACCTTGAAGAGTGCATGATAACGCACAGGGAGTTGAGCTATCATTAATTCTTTCCCCTCCCTTCACCTTGACTTTCGTATCTCGTATGCGATACAATTCAATAAAAGAGGAGTGACTTATGCCCAAAACAACGATGATTCATGCGAGGGTCGAACCAAATCTCAAACAAGAATCAGAAGCTATGCTTCATAGTCTAGGACTCAATATGACCCAAGCGATTACACTTTTTTTGCAACAGGTGCGATTTCAAAGGGGATTGCCATTTGATGTCAAGCTCCCCAATGCTCCAACGAAGGAGATAATGAAAGAGGTACTTGAGGGGAAAAATGTAGATGATTTCTCATTTGATGAGCTAGAAAATGCCAAAGCTTAGAAGGCATAAATCATTTTTGAAAGATTATGCCAAGACAAAACTCTCAGATAGTCAATTTGAAAAATTTATCTCTTATCTTCATTTTTTAAAAGATGATATCACACTGCCACCAGAGGCAAAAGAACACAATCTCAAGGGGAATTGGAAAGATTTCAAAGAGTGTCATCTCGGCGGTGATATGTTGCTTGTGTATGCCGTGTTTGACACTGAAATAGTATTGACAAGGATAGGCTCTCATAGTGAAATATTTGGGTAAAGAGGCAATATCCCACCTAACCATTTGATAGCCTAAGCCAAATAAAATTCTATTTGTCTAGTAATAATTGTAGAGGAGTGGGATAAGGGGAAATTCTTTGCAAAGGAAAATAGTGACTGTTAAAAATTATTACCGTGAATTAAGGAAACAAGGGTTTGGCTATGATGAAGCCCACGAAAAATTGAAACAAGAGTGTATCGAGAAAAAGCAATTCTCAGGTTTTGTTACATACTTGCTAAACGAATATTATAGCCATACAGAATACGCAGATTCATTTTTAAATGTCCTGATTCGTGAGAATGAATATGGCATTTTTAAAACTTACTGGAAAGCAAGACTTTCTGAACAGATTCGATATCTTTGGGAGTTGGTAAGTTATTGGAAAAATGAAAAAGATAAAAAGTTTACTACCAAAGATTTTCTATCTTATGACAGAAAAATATTGGATGCAAATCAGGATAAATATCCTGCATATCAAGATGAATACTTGAGTTTTATATGGTATTGGTACGACACATTGGACTTCATAGACAGATATATCATCGAAATGCAAAAAATAAATGCACTAGAAGAAATTGAAAGAGCAAAAGCTCTAAAAGAGAGTGTTTACAGCCTCAAAAAACCAAAACCAAAACCCACAACAGACAAACGAAAAAAAGAGCTCTTGTTTGGCTTCAAAAATGCTACGCAACGTATCCAAAAAGAGTGATTTTCCAAAGCGGCGAGGGCGAGAGAGGAAGTAATAGCCTCCACCATTTTCTATCAAATCGAGTGCAATATCGGTTTTATCTATATAGAGATAATTACCGTGAATGATTTTTTCAAGCGTCGAGATTCCTATTGGTAATTTTTTCATCGATTTTCCTTGGGTTGGGATGAAATATTATAGCATAAGGGGGCTTTTAAGGGCTACTTTTTGAGATTGCTTCGTTGCCTTGGGTCTCTTTTGATGACAAAATCATCCAAAAATCAAAAAAATGTAAAAAAAAATTTCAGTTTAAGCTATATTTTAGTTATATAGTACGATAAAAGTATAGTTTTGTGTTACACTTTTTTACAACAAAATTTTAAAGGATAAAAAATGAGAAAGTTGCGTTTATACGCTTTGTTGCTTATGGTATTTACTGTAAGCCTATACGCTAGAACCGATTTGGGTAATGGCTTTTGGTTAGAAGACAACGGGGTGACGGTGACTTGTGCCAGTGCATCGTCGGGTGCGGTATCGACTACAGCACACAACGGCAAAATCTACACCAAAATCACGGCAAAAGCCGACCTCACAACTGAAAGTGGCGGAACAGTAAGCCCTGCCAATGCGTGTACGAGTGGGATTACGAGTATGAGCGATTGGTTTGGGGGTACAACCTTTAATGATAATATTTCGCATTGGGATACAAGCAGTGTGAAGAATATGAGTTATATGTTTATGGA
>DYMA01000221.1 GCA_020721815.1 Sulfurovum sp.
TAGGGCAAAACGATATTTGAAACAAGCTTGTTTTCCTTATCGACAACAATTTGCAATCGAGCGTAATCAAACTTCTCACCCTCTTTGTAGTTGCTGTAGTCTCCATTGGCATCGACATAATCAATCTCTACTTCATAGACTGCATCGCCATTTGGTCGTCTCTCTTTGAGTATGAGAGGTAGCCATGGTTTAATCGTGCTATCTGCTGCGGGCTTCATGGTGTACCACTTTTGATTCCACATTGTACTCATGTAAGTGTTTGATTTCTTTGCACCAAATCCAGCTCTCAAAGTGGGTAAAACGGCTGTCGTCAAGAAGACTCCATCCACAACATTTCCATATACGGTTAGAACTTGTTTGAGGTTTTCATCGTTAAAGGTAGCCATTGTCACAGGCATCATTGGATTTGTGGATCGTAGTTTGCTGGTACTTGCAGTACTCATAAACGCACTCATCTCGCCTTTAAAAGCCGATGTGCCATTGCTGCGAAGTTTTGCACTCTCAAGGGGTCTCAATCCGCTCTCTGCCAAGCAAGAATTTTGAGCCTCTGTAGCGTATTCCACATCATCAGGCATCAGCGTCAAATACTCTGCACAACTTTCACGCGCCTCTTTTTCCCAAGTGCTTACATCGAGTGTACTATTGGCCTCTTCGTTGGTTACTTCTGGTTTTTGAGTGTCGACATTGCCTAGGTTTTGATAGGTACTTACGGCATTAAACCACTCATTGGAGGCAGTAGCGCTCGCTTTGAAATGATCTAGCCAACTAAACATATTTCCATTGTCGTTTAGAGAGAAGAGTGCAACACCCGCAGAGTTGTTTCGTGTGCCATCGTCTTTTGAATAGACCACATACTCATCAACCGCTTTTATGACTTCATCGGCAAGTGTATAGACTTTGTGGTCTGTTTGATTTGCATTTGCGAGGCTATTTTTGAGCAAGAGAGCAAAGTGTTTGAGATCGATTTGTGCTTTTTTACTCTTGTCATTACTATCTGTATTGTATCCTCTGGCATCGGTGATAGCTTTAATGGTGGCATTTTTGAGATTTTCATCTTCTTTGATTTTGACCAACTCATTACCCAACTCATTGATTTTTGCTAAAAGTGCGTCAAATTTGGTTAAATTTGCAAGAGAGAGTGTTTTGCCATCACTGCTTTGGACACTAAAGTACTGTTTTTCACCATTTTGCACAACATAGTGACTCTCTGTGTTTACAAAGCTATCGACTAGTTCTTGACCCAAAGTCTCAAAACTCGTAGATTTGGCATAGTTTTTGATAAGGTGCGTATAGTTCCAGCCGTGTCCTGGCTCACTCTCTTGCGATGCAACCATATACGTAGCATAGGGAGCGATACTTTTTGCCACTTCCATAGAGGCATTCAAACAAGCATCAAAACCAAAAAGATCAAATTTCATATCAATCTCTTTGAGTACGCTCTCAAAATCAGCATTTTTTAATACACTTAATTTTTCATTTCCACTGTTACCGCCGTAGTTATCATCGCTTCCCAACAAAAAAACAGAACCGCTACCATGGTCCCACATATCCGCAAATTTTTCGGTGTGGTTGTTGTAGTTGTTTTTTACATAGCTCAAAAATAGCTTCAAGCTATCTTTATGTCCCATATTGGCTTCATTGGCTACATACTCGTAGTTACTGCTGTTTCCATAGATACCATCTCGCGAATCTTCGATGATTTGTGCAATGGTAGCGATTTTCATCCCTTGCCAACCCTCTTTATTGGCTCCCCCAAAAGCGACGACAATATCAATCTTTGATTTTTGTTCATCACTAAGAGCGTTGTACCCCTCAACGATTTCATTAAAATCATTGGTTCCTGCGTTGTATTTTCGCTCCAAATCTGAACCGAGCATGTAAAGAGCAAAAAGTTTTTTACCCTCTCCATCAATAGGAGTGTAAGTGCCATTGTAAGGTGTAAGCGTACCTGCACCGCTAAGCGTTCCTTGCCCTTTGCCATCGCCTGAACGTGTGATGGTTGTGTTATGCTCGTTTGCTGTAGAGTTTGTATCTTGTGGCTTAGATACATTTGAGTCTGCAGCAGAAGCGTTTGAGTCTGCTACGGGAGCGTTTGAGCTTCCTCCTCCGCATCCGACCAATAGTGTTGCCAAAACAGTTGATATCATCAACTTGTGTGTAAAGTACTGCATTAGTAGCCTTTGTTTAGTAAATTTGAGACCAAAGAGCGATTTTGGAATTGCAATCGTTTCACTGTGTTTGCAAAGACAATTATTGCCAAACACATAGCAATCCCAATGCTTCCAGAACCCTCTTTAGAAGTCCACAAAAAATTGTACCACAAAACTATACTTTTAGCGTACTGCATAACTAAAATTTAGCTTAAATTACAATTTTTTTGTCATTGCAAACAAAGTGAAGCAATCTCAAACATTATAGATTGCTTCATACCTCGCAATGACGTACCCTAAGGCACAATCGTCTCTATCACATCGCCTTTTCGTTGTAAGACCATTACATTGTTGCTTAGTGCCATCTCTTTGGTGTCGTCGTTGATGTAAAAACTCGCAATCCCTAGATGGTGGTTATAATCACTGTATTCAGGGTAGAGTATTTGGAAATTTTTATATTTTTTGTTGATGAGTTTCTCTACATCTTGCGAGTGGGCTTTG
>DYMA01000034.1 GCA_020721815.1 Sulfurovum sp.
ACCAGCGACCAAGTGATTAACAGTCACCTACTCTACCGCTGAGCTAATTCGGAATGTTTAATTTACCTTAAGCATAATAGCCTAATGGGTGGGCGGTATTATATACAAAATTGACTTCTTTTGTCAAGACAATTTGGCTATTTTGTAAAAAATGAGTCCATTTTTTCTAATTTTTTCGATTTGACCCATTTCCAAAAGTCTTTGCAGAAGTTTTTGGCTTTGCACATCCATCAAAATAGCTATATCCTCATCGGTAAGCGGACGTTTGCTTAGTGTAGCTAGAATCTCCTCTTGCGTGTACATTGATGGAGCAGTGGCGACGTTTTTGCGTGAAGCAATATAAACGGGTAGCGTAACTTCAAAAGCTTGTGCCAATCTTAAAAGCTCCTCATAGCTCAATGGTTTGACATCGTAGGCTGGGGGTCTATCAATAGTGCCAATATCAATGCGTACAGGTTGGAGTTTGAGTAAAAATTGATTATAAGGTGCAATATCTCTATCGTTTATATCTTTGACAAACAATATCTCAATAATCAAATCCCCCTTGTAGTGCTTTTTAAACTCCAACATTCCTTGCATTATCTCATCGATTGAGATGCCATTGTGGACTCTATCAAGCTTTTTTAGACACCTTTGGTTTACGCAATCAAGAGATAGCTTGACGGTATCAAATTTTGCCAATGTTTTTTGAATAGCAGGGTTCATTATGGTACTGCCGTTGCTAAGTATGAGCGTCTTAATCTCTCCTTTAAATAGATTAATTGCCTCTACAAGTGCATCCAAATAGGGGTAGAGTGTCGGCTCACCGTTGGCTGTAAGGGTGATAAAATCCAAATCGTTATGCTTTAACAATGCTTCCTTGAGAGCATCCACCACTTCATGAAGTGCAACTGTATCATCATAATGATTGATGGTTTTTGCCGCCTCAAGCTCACAATAGAGGCAATCAAAATTGCACTGCTTTTTACTCGGACTCAAATCGACACCCAAACTTCTACCAAAACGTCTTGATTGAACGGGTCCAAAGATAATGTTTTTCATTTAAGCAAATCCTGCACACTTTTGAGTGGGTCTTTGTTTTGATCAAGCATCAAATAGACTTCGTGTGCAATAGGAAGATAGAGTGCGTTTTGAGTAGCTATATTCTCAATAGCACGTGCCGTTCCTACCCCCTCCGCCACCTCGCCTAACTCTTCCAAAATCTCTTCAAGCTTTTTGCCCCTAGAGAGTCCTAGCCCCACACGGTAGTTTCGTGAGAGCGTAGAACTAGCCGTGAGAAACAAATCCCCCGCCCCACCCAACGATAAAAAAGTCTTGTTTTTAGCACCAAAAAACTTACCAAAACGACTCATCTCCACGAGTCCTCGTGAAATAAGTGCCGCCCTAGCGTTATTACCCAATCCCAATCCATCGCATACCCCACTAGCAATAGCAATAACATTTTTGTAAGCCCCTGCTACTTCAGCACCTATCACATCTTTATCGACATACCCTTTGATATATTTTGGCAAAGCTGTGGCGTATTGATTGGCAAGGGGTTTGCTTTTGGAACTAATCACAAGTGCGGTAGGCAAAGAGGCTTTAACCTCTGTAGCAAACGAGGGTCCTGAGAGAAACGCAAGACGTTTAAGCGGAAGAAACTCTTTGTAAATATCATTCAAAAACGCTCCCGTAGCCGTCTCTATCCCTTTGGCAGCTACCAAAATCTTTTGTCCCTTATCGACAAAATGCTCTTGAAGCCAACTGCGTACAATTTGAGCAGGGAGTGCGACAATCAAATACTCCCTAGAGAGTGCTTCATCCAATGAGACAAAATTTTCAATATCTTTGGGTGTGCGTGAGGTGATGACAACTTCATTATCTTTATTTGAGGCGTAAGCATGATAGAGTGCTTGACCCCACTTTCCCGCTCCGATGATGGCTAGTTTCATGGTGTGATTCCTTTTATAAATGCTTTTGCAATTCAAATATTGCTACTTGACAAAAAGCTCTATTGTGTTGATTGCTGGTTTTCCAATACTCTAACTCTTTTGCAACAAACTTTTTATCAAATTTATATTTGATTAGAGAGGATTTTATAGCTCTTGAAATCTTCTCCCTTTCCTCCAAAAGAGATTTGCAATTGAGATTGAGTACCTTATTTAAATCAAAATTCATTTCACTTTGTTCATCCAAATCTTGATAATAAATCACTCCATTTCTAGTGAATTTAATACAATTCATATCCATTTGGCTTAAAGGACTTAAATGAAGCAAAGGTCGTTTGTCTTGGTATTTTGAGCGAGAACTATCACAATGCGTTGCAACTTGACAAGAGTCACCATAGCATACAGCTAACATATTATTATAGTTTGTATCCTCTGCTTTTCCAATCTCAACCTTTTTATCATCAACATAACTTTGCCCAATAATATGTTCAATTTTTGCGGTCTCTAAAGAGATTTTACGCATACAGTAAGCACAAATATAACCCTGTTCGCTCAACAAATCTTCTAATATATCTGTTCGTGTTGTAATGGGCGGATTTTTACTGTTATCATTTTTGGTATCATCATAACACCCTTTTGCTTTATGAATTTTCAAAAGCTTATTGTAGCCAATACCTGTTCTCTTTTTTTGGATATATCTCATAACTCTATTCTTTAGGGTTTAATACATCAATCAACATTTGAGCTTCAAGCACTACAGCATCATTCTCGCCATAATCTTTTTTGAGTTCATTGAGTTGCTTCGTAGCTTCTTCAAACTTTTTATCATCAATGGCGATATGCAATCTATCAATTTTATCTCTAAACTCTTTGGGTCGATAATCCACCTCGCCCATTACATCAAATAAAATAGAGTTAATATCTCTACCATGAGCTTTTAAGTCTTTAATAGCTTCAATTTTACCTTCACTGTTTTTTCGTAAAATTCTCAAAGACTCATTTGAAGCACTCCCAATAATATGCGGTGAATGCGTAGCAATAATAATTTGGCAATTGTTTAGTTTCGCAAAGTTTTCATATATTTTCAATACTCTATTTTGCCACGAGGGATGGAGTGAGAGTTCAGGTTCATCGATTAAAATCACTTTATCGTTGTAATCTTTGAAGTAGAGGTAGAGGAGTTTGGAGAGGAGGGTTTTTTCGCCTGTGGAGAGTGCATCTATATCAAACTCATTACCACTATTATCTTGAAATCGTACAAGATTTTTATTGTAATCAATGGATGATAGATTAAAGGTCAAATCTAAGCCCTTAAAAATATCAGCAATAAAACTTTGCAACTCTTCAAGTGCCTTAGAGGGCTTATCTATTTCAAAAGCTCTATCGATATATTTTTGACGAATGGTCTCTTTTAAATCTATAATGTTGTTTTGGTAAATTGGAATATATTTGATATTTTCAATATATTTTGATAAAGATTTTTCTTTAGTATCTTTATGTCGTTTATCTATATTGTCCCATAAGGGCATATTTCCACGATGCTTTACTAATGCTTCACCGTACTCTTCAATATTTTCATCTGCTTTCATTACTTCTGATACTGTTATAGACCTCAATATTTTATCAATATTGTTTTTGGATAAAATTTGTGTATTAGAGTTATGTTCAAATGTTATTTCAATTCCATCCATATTAAAATTGAAGTTACTTAAACACTCCAAAAGCGTCGTCTTACCACTCCCATTAACCCCTGCCAATACCACAATATCCAAAGGTTTATCATCGCTATCGACAAAATCGATTTTGAAGTCTTGAAACATCTTATAGTTTTCGATATAGAGTTCTCTTATCTTCATACACTATCCATACAATTTTTAAATGATTATACCCAAACTTCTTTGAACTTTTTTAATCCCTCTTAAGCTCTATTATGTTTTAATACATCTTATAATTTACTATTAGGAGACATTATGAAATTAATCGCTTTGTTGCTTCTGGCTTCTTTGCTTTATGCTAATGATTTTTATTATGAGTATGGACAAAAGGTGGAGGTTTCGCAATCAATCAACAAACGCTCAAACGATAACTCAATTGGGTATTATCAAAAACAAGATGGCAATATTGTGGGTATCAAAAAAGATGAAATTCTTGCCCAATGCAACGTAGGGGTTGATTGTGCTAAAGTATTGGCAAAATACGACTTTGCTTCTATCTCTAAGCTCTCAACGACTATCTTTTTGGTCAAACTCACACCGACGCAAGATGTTTTTAGCTTCTCGCAAATACTCTACAACGATAGCGATATTGCATTTGCCCACCCCAATTTTGTCAAAGAAAGAAAAGGGAGATAGAGATGAAAAATACAATCTTATTACTTACATTGGCTTTGGTTATCAACAGTTGCGGAGGTGGTGGTGGCAATACTGCACCTCTTCAAGATGAAACTCCATCAACAGAAACACCCACAACGGAAACACCATCAGCAGAGACTCCAACAACGGAAACACCCACAACAGAAACACCCACAACAGAGACACCCACAACAGAGACACCGACAACAGAGACTCCAAAAACAGAGACTCCAGTAGAGCAACCCACTACCAACTTAACACCTTCAGATGAACCGTATTACAAATACTCTTGGCATATTGATTCGATAGTAGCCAACCAACACGATGAGTACAATGCAGTGGATAAAGAGTCCGATATTGGTGTCACCAAAGCGTGGGAGATTACACGTGGTAATGGTATCAAAGTCGCCGTCATTGATGATGGGTTTGATGTCAATCACGAAGACCTCAAAGAGAACATAGCCGTCGTTTACAGTGTCGATGATGACAACAACGAAGTGGGCAATACAAGCCAAGACAAAACCAAAGCACTTCATGGGCATAGTTGTGCTGGATTTATCGTAGCCCCCATCAATGGAAAAGGAAGCATGGGGATAGCTCCTAGTGCCAAACTTATTGGTATCAAACTCCTCTCACAAGAGGATAGTGACACCATCAAAGCCTTTGAATACGCACAAGCCCAAGGTGCCAAAGTCATTAGCTGCAGTTGGGGTACTAATGATGTCTCAGAGGCAGTTGTAGCCAAACTCAAAGAGCTTTATGAGGCGGGTATTACGGTACTCTTTGCTTCGGGCAATGATGGCAAATCGCTTGATGTTGCAGGGACTAATGATGAATCGGAAGTCGAATGGGTCATTGGCGTAGGGGCAAGTGGGGAGAATAATGATGTAACAACCTACTCAAACTACGGCAAAAATATTGATATTATCGCTCCAGGTGGAGACACGAAGAAATTAGGGCTACTGGGCATTGATGATAGCGGTGAACAAGGCTCTACCAATCAACAAGGAATTGTCGATAACAACTACGCTTTTATGGACGGTACAAGCTTTGCTACGCCTGTTGCTGCGGGTGTTGTGGCATTAATGTATGGGTCTAACCCCAATATTGCTCCATCGCAAGTACGGTCAATCCTAACCTCAACTGCAACAAAAATTGGTGGAGAGAGTGCGAATTATGTGGATGGATTGGATGAAAAACGGGCGTATGGTAAGATTAATGCCTATATGGCAGTAAGTGAAGCTCAAAAACTAAGATAAGTTTTGAATTTTATACTATTATTGAGAGGTTTTTTATGCTAAAAACGTTGCTATTTGTTCTTATTTTGACACTTAACTTAGAGGCATTTTCGATTACAGGTACAGTAGTATCGGATAACCAAAAGATGATTGGTGCTAGATTTATGGGCTATGTCAAAGAGATACATTTTGAGATTGGTGACAAAGTACGCAGAGAAGATACGCTCTTTGAGATGGAATCGGCTGAATTTGATATTCTTAAAAATCAAGCCGATCTCTTTTTGGAACAAGCAGAGATTATGGTAGAGATGTACCGAACCAAGCTTAATAATATCCGTAGAGAAAAGGCACTTTTTGGCGATAAGGGTGATGTCGATATCAACAAGCATTTGGAGATTTCTGCTGAAAATACCCAAGCGGGATTGGTTGCGGCTCAAGCATTGGTAAAAAATGCAACCGTTAAAGTCAAACAGATGGCAACAATTAGCAACTATTTGGAGGTCAAAGCTCCCAATGATGGCATTATCGTACAAAAAAATATCCGTGTAGGTGATCTAATTGTACCAGGGATGCTCTCAATGCTTTTAGTCGATCTCGATCACCTAGAGATTGAAGCACAAATCTCCGAAAATGACCTCCTCAAAGTTGAAGCAGGTGATGAGGTGTTGGTACGTATCCCCTCGATCAAATTTGAAACAAAAGGGACAATCAAATCTGTCGTTCCCAATGCCAATCCCATGACGCATACTTTTACTATCCGTGTTAAGTTTGATAAAAATGACAAAAAGATCTACCCTGGTATGTATGCAAAAATTGATTTAAACTCCAAACGTTCTAGGAGAGATTAGAAGAAATTTTGGGTCTCCCCTATTGCTTTTTCTCTCGCAGATAAAAGAGCTGTCGAATATTCTCCCCTAGTATGCATCGCAAAGACTTTGTAGGCATATCCTTATCAAAGCAGTAATCCTTTGGAAGCATTGCTTTGGTGTAGTCCATCAATACGGGGATAAAAAAGAGTGACACAAGTGTAGCAGCCATACTACCAAAGATAAGGGCAATGCCCAAACCTCCAAAAATAGGATCCGTAGCCAAAAGCAGTGAGCCTAGGATAATGGCTACAGCAGTAAGCAAGATGGGTTTGGCCCTTGTAGCAGTAGCATGCGCAATGGCTCTTTTTTTCTCCATATTTTTTTCACTCATCAGTGAACGAGAGAAATCAATAAGCAAGAGTGAGCTTCTAGCACTAATACCCATGAGCGAAATAAAACCAATCAACGAAGTTGCAGTCAAAAAGAAGTTGGTTTCCATAAAATAGAGCTGTATCTTATCGGTAACCCAATGCCCCGCAATTACTCCAATAATCGATAAAAAACTCCCAATAAGTACAATACCACTAAGTACAAAAGATTTGTAATAGACCACCATCAATAAAAACATCAATACAAGAGCCGCAATAAACGCTCCGCCCAAATCTCTAAAGGTATCAAGAGAGACCTTCATCTCGCCATCCCATCGCAAAAGCAAATTTGTGCCTGTGAATTTATCTATTAGTTCCAAATCAAACATGAAGGTATTGATTCCATCTATCTTTGATACTTCATAATGTTGCTCAAACTCCTTAATAATCGTATCTCGGGCTTCTAGCAATGGATAGACCTGCGAGACCATATCGCACTCAGCTGTAATGGTAACCATCTTGCGTAGGTTTTTACGAAAAATGGTCGGGCTTGAGATACTCTCTTTTAAAATCATCACTTCACTGAGTGGCACCATCATCCCCATATTGTTCATTAGACGCAAAGAGGCTAGTTTTCGCTCCAATGCCTCTTTGGATTCATAGGTGACACTTCGACTCTCATCATTGAGCCGCAAAAAAATAGGAATTTGGTCTTGTTGGTTTTGTGTATTCTTAACGGCTACAGGCATTCCTTGAAAACCAAGATAGATAATCTGATTAACTTGATCAACCCCCAAACCACTGCGTATAACTTTCTCTTTATCGGGGATAATATCATACTTAGTATAGAGGTCATCGTTCATAATATCAATGTCCACCAAGCCCTCAATCCTATGCAATAGTTTGGCGACTCGTTGTGAAGTCTCTCGCAATACCTTATCATCTTTTCCATAAAGCTCAATCACTATAGTAGCTAACGTAGGAGGACCCGATGGCATTTCAATGAATTTAATCGAAGTATTGGGAGTAAGTGAGCCGCAAACTTCTTGAATTTTGGGGCGGATACGGTGTACCATCATATAGGAGGGTTCTTTTCGGTGATGCTTATCGGTAAGGTTTACCACAATTTCAGCTTGATTTTTGAGCCGTTTTAATGCACTGCCTTTAACCAACCCAGCATAATCAAGTGGCGCACCTTGCCCAAGGAAAATCTCCATATCAGTGACTTCACGCTCTTTTTTAAGATAATCCGCCACACACGAGGTAACCGCTTCAGTCTGTTTTATAGAAGCATTTGTAGCGGTATCAACATAGATAGTAAAGGTATTGGCACTCTTGCCAGGAAGCATCTTAGCAAGTACCAATTTGGTGGGTATCATCATCACCGCTCCTATCATTGAAGCCATGACAATAAATATCACCAACGTTTTTTTGGCTCGTGAGGTGAGAATGGCATAGATTAGTTTTTCCATCAGTGGTGCTTACCTTTTTTAAATTTAATAAGCTTTCTTGCCAAATAGGGGGCAAAGACATAGGCAACAAAGAGCGAAACTCCAAGGGCTACAGGGACATTAAGCGGAATGGGTTTCATAAACTGCCCCATCATTCCCCCCACAAATGCCATAGGTATCATCGTGAGCATAATCGCAATGGTAGCGATATTGGTTGATGGTCCTATCTCATCGGTGGCTTCAATAATAATCTCATCAAAGGTTCGCTCATCACTCTCATCAGATGAGTGCAGATGCCTGTGGATATTTTCAATGACAATAATCGCATCATCAACAATTAAGCCCAATGAGAGCAAAAAGGCAAAGAGCGTAATACGATTAATCGTTTGATCGGTAATCATCGCCAAAAAGAGTGTAGTAGCCAATATCATCGGTACAGCTATGGTGACGACAAGCGACTCTCTCCATCCCAAAAAGGGAACTAAGATAAAGGCGATAATGGCGATACTAAGAACTAAATGGTGTACCAGTTCATTGACCGCCTCATTAGCCCTTGTGCCATAATTTCGAGTGACTACAAAGCCTACCCCTTGAGCACGCAACTCCTCTTTGGCTTTTTGTAGAGTCTCTATAGCGTTTTTTGCAATATGAACAGCGTTTGTTCCTTTAAGCTTAGATACGGTCATTGTGATTTGATCACCAGCTTCACGAAACTCAATGGGACCCGTGTGATTTTTTTGATAAATAAGTTGAACTGAGTCGTACTTTTGAATATCGTAGCTGTACTCCACTTGTGCAATACTCTTAAGATAGATAGGTGCCTCCATGTATTGTGCGATGATAAGCTCACGCAAATCATCAATATCATCAATAGCATTTCGCACCCCAAAAACGACGAGTTTGCCATCATCAGTAGGGGTATCGATCATGGGAGCATTGCTTGAAATTGCCTTAATCGCTTTGGCAACCTGCCCTAGTGAGATATGGTAGCCTGAGAGCTTATCCAAATCAACAAGCACATTAAACTGAGGACGCTTGATACCTTTTAGCGTGGTTTTAGAGACATTATCAAGGGTATTAATACGCTGTTGTATATCACGAATGGTTTTGTAGAGTTCTGTTGTGTCCATCGTATCATGATTTTCGAGCTTATAAAAAGCAACGGTGAGGATAGGAATATCAATGTCAATATCAAAAGGTTTAATAAGCGGAGGCATTGTTCCAGAGGGGAGCTGATCCATGTTTTGCATCACTTTGTCGTAGAGTTTGAGGTTGGATGACTCCCTATCCTCACCAATCAAGTATTGCACATTAATCATCCCTACATTGTTCATCGCTGTGCCATAAATATGCTCAATCCCCTTAATCTCACGAATACGACGCTCAAGAGGCTTGATAATGACATTGGTAATCTCTTGAGGTGTAGCTCCTGGGATAGCAACGATGACCGAACCCCCACTTACTGCAATTTGTGGATCTTCTTCACGAGGCATTACTTCAAGCGAAACATACCCCAAAACCAATATAGCAATAGCCAAAATAGAGGTTAGAGGATTGCTCAAAAAAGCCTTAGCAAGGTGACCAGCGATGTTTCCAATTTTATATTTTTCCATAGCTTAATTATAATCTAAAATCGATTAATATAAGAATAATTTATTAAAATATATAACTCTTTTAATTAAAATTGTTTAATAGAGTAACTCCTATCTTTATGTTATAATTTCGCAATTTTTTATGATGGAGAATCTATGAGCTACAATCCTAGCCAAATCGAAGCCAAATGGCAACGTATTTGGGAAGACGAGAAGGCATTTGAGCCTAGTAATGACAAAAGCAAACCCAAAAAATATATCTTAAGTATGTTCCCCTACCCTAGTGGGCGTATCCACATGGGGCATGTCCGAAATTATGCTATTGGCGATGCCTTGGCACGATATTATAGAAAGGCAAATTTTAATGTGCTTCATCCTATTGGCTGGGATGCCTTTGGAATGCCTGCTGAAAATGCTGCGATTAAACACAAACTGCACCCCAAAAAATGGACGTATGAGAACATCGATTATATGCGAGGAGAGCTAAACTCACTGGGACTCTCCTTTTCCAAAGAGCGAGAGTTTGCTACTTGTGATGAACTCTATACCCAATGGGAGCAAGAGTTTATCATCAAAATGTTTGAATCGGGTCTTTTGTATCGCAAATCAACCCATGTCAATTGGTGTGAAGATTGCCATACGGTACTAGCTAATGAGCAAGTTGAAGAGGGGTGTTGTTGGCGATGCGATAATGAAGTGGTACAAAAAGAGATGCCAGGGTACTACATCGCTATTACCCAATACGCTGATGAACTCCTAGGTGATCTTAAAAAACTCGAAGGCAAATGGCCCAATCAAGTCCTTACCATGCAAGAAAACTGGATTGGCAAATCGCAAGGGTTGGAGTTTGAGTTTGAGCTTACTGATGAGTCCAAAGCAAAGCTTAGTCATAAATTCACCAAATACAAAGTCTTTACCACACGTCCCGATACGATTTACGGTGTGACCTACTCAGCCCTTGCTCCCGAACACCCTATTGTCAAAGAGCTTGTTGAAAACGGCTCTATTGCGGGTCAATTAGCCCAAAAAATCACCCATCTTGCCAATATGAGCGAGAGAGAACGCTCCATGATGGAGAAAGAGGGCTATCCTTTGGGTATCGAAGTCATTCATCCTTTGACGGGTGAAAATGTGCCTGTATGGACGGCGAATTTTGTACTAGGCTCGTACGGTGGGGGTGCGGTCATGGCAGTTCCAGCCCATGATGAACGAGATTTTGAGTTTGCGACACAATACAACTTACCCATTAAAACCGTAATAAGTGGCAGAGAAAATGAGAATGAAGCCCACACAGGCGAGGGCGAACTCATCAATTCAGAGGATTTTAGCGGTCTAAGCAACATTCAAGCCAAAGCCAAAATCATTGAGATGACGGAAAACAAGGGCTTGGGCAAAGCGACAATCAACTTTAAACTGCGTGATTGGGGTGTGACAAGACAGCGTTACTGGGGTGCTCCGATGCCCTTTATCCATTGCGATAGTTGTGGATTGGTGAGCGAAAAAATCGAAAACCTCCCTATTGCCTTGCCTGAAGATGTGGAGATTACAGGAACAGGAAATCCACTCGACAACCATCCTACATGGAAGCAGTGCAAATGCCCAAAGTGCGGCAAAGATGCTACTAGAGAGACCGATACGCTTGATACCTTTGTGCAATCAAGCTGGTACTTCTTGCGATACGCTACCGATCCTAGCAAATGGAAAGAGGAGGCGATAAACAAAGAGGATATAAGCTATTGGATGAATGTCGATCAATATGTGGGTGGAATTGAACACGCTATTTTGCACCTGCTTTATGCACGGTTTTTTACCAAAGCGTTGCGAGATTTGGGCTATTTTGAGGGATTTGATGAACCCTTTGAACGCCTTTTGACACAAGGAATGGTACTCAAAGATGGAGCAAAGATGTCCAAATCCAAAGGCAATACGGTTGATCCAGATGCTATTATCAAGGAGTACGGGGCTGATACGGCACGGCTCTTTATCCTCTTTGCCGCTCCTCCGCAAAAAGAGCTAGAGTGGAATGATAGTGCCGTAGAGGGTGCCTATCGATTTATCAAAAAGCTTTATGATAGACAAAATAGAGTAACACTTGATAAAATGCCAACAATTGACCACGCTACTTTGAATAAAAACGAAAAAGAGGCACGACTCAAAGTCTATGAAGCGTTGCAAAAATCGCTTAATGTCTATGAGAACAGTTTTGCTTTTAATACCTTGATTGCAGCGTGCATGGAAGCCCTCAATGCTCTGGATAAACAAGACCATGAAGCGGTATGGAGTGAGGGGATGTTTATTATTTTAAATCTCCTTGAACCCATCATCCCTCATATTGCAACCCAGCTAAGCGAGACTCTCTTTGGTCGTAAAAATCTTCATACCAAAATTGAGATTTTAGATGAAGTCTTTGTAAAAGATAGTATCGTATTGGCTATTAGCATCAATGGAAAAAGACGAGATGAGATTGAAGTAGCGACAGAAGCGACCCATGATGAGATTATCACCAAAGCCAAAGAGGTTGTCGCCAAATGGATTGAGGGCAAAACAATCGTTAAAGAGATTGTTGTACCTAATAAATTGGTCAATATTGTCGTAAAATAGCTTTTTAGCTTGAAGCTTCTATTCTTTTTTGCGATTTCTCTTGGAGTATCTTTAGAGCTTGGGCAATACCATCGATAATAAGCTCTGGAGAAGCAGCACACCCAGGGATATAGACATCGACGGGGATATAGTGGTCAATACCGTTTTCGACATTATACATATCTTTAAAAACTCCCCCCGTAGAGGTACAACTTCCCAACGCTACAACCACTTTGGGGTGGGGTATTTGATTGTAGAGTTCGACTAGACTGGTACGAGAGCGATAGGTAACGGGCCCTGTGACCAAAAAAATATCCGATTGTTTGGGATTACCGCTATTGATAGCCCCAAAACGCTCCAAATCGTATTTGGGCGAGAGAGCCGCCAATATCTCGATATCGCACCCGTTGCAACTTCCTGCGTTGTAGTGCAGTATCCACGGAGATTTTTTGCTGTAATGTGACGCATCCATTGTGTTATCCCCTGATGTAAAATTTGGATGTATTATAACATAGGAGCTTTTAGAAACTCCCTCTACTTTAAGACTCTATTGGTTATCATACTATTTAGTATTACTTAAGGAGTATCTCATGGGTTTTTTTGGTATTTTACTTTTGATTGTTGTCGCCGTGGTTATCTATTTTATTGCTATTTACAACAAATTTGTCTCCCTTAGTGCCTCGATAGACTCATCGTGGTCCGATATTGATGTCCAGCTCAAACGACGCTACAATCTCATTCCAGCCCTCATAGAGACGGTCAAGGGGTATCAAGCCTACGAATCCTCTACACTTGAAAAGATTGTCGAAGCTAGAAACATGGCGATGAACAGCCAAAGCGTCCACGAACAAGGCGTTGCACAAAGTATGCTCACCCAATCGCTTGGCAAACTCTTTGCACTAGCCGAAGCCTATCCAAACCTCAAAGCCGATACCACCTTTGCCAATCTTCAAGGACAATTGGCGATTATAGAAGATGATATTCAAAACGCTAGACGCTACTACAATGCCGTCGTCGAGGAGTACAATGGCAAACTCAAACAGTTTCCCGATTTGCTCGTCGCCAATCACTTTAGCTTTGGTGATAGAGACTATTTCAAACTCGACGACGCAGAGGTTCAAGAGGTCAAAAAGATGCCAAAAGTTGATTTTTCGTAACCCATTCATTTTGCACTTGAATGTGTAGCCTCGGCTTTAGCCGAGTTTGAAGCATTCAACAACTTCCAAATGTTTGGCTAAAGCCAAACCTACAAGTGTATAAACTTAGTATTTAAAAAGGAAAATAGACTTTATCCATCATCTCTTGATACTCGCCCAGAGCGTTGCTATCGATGGTTACTCCGCCGCCGCTTTTGTAGAGGAGTGTGCCGTTTTGTTGCTCCACAAAGCGTATCATGACCGATGAATCTAAGTTTGTACCATCAAAAATCCCAAAGATACCGCTGTAAAATCCCCTATCGTAATTCTCAATAGCGTTAATTAGTTCAAGTGTCTTTTTTTTGGGAGTACCCGAGATAGAACCCGCTGGCAAAAGCGTATCTAAGATTTCGCCCAGTCGTTCATGCCAATCTACCTCCAAATCCCCTACAATTTTGGAGCTTACTTGCAGCAACTCCTTAGAACCTGCTTGAATGGTGTCGATGTAGCGAAAACGCTCGACTCTTACACGATTGCAAACCCTAGAGAGGTCGTTACGCATCAAATCAACCATCATCGTGTGTTCTGCCATCTCTTTGGGATTGGAGAGTATTTTCTCTTGGGCGTGGGCAATATTGGCATCAATTGTGCCTTTCATGGGATAGGTTGATAGCGTGTTGTTTTGGATACAAACAAAACGCTCAGGCGAAAAGCAAATAAAGCGATTGTCAAAATAGAGCTTAAAGGGGGCTTTGGCACGATAGAAAATCTCTTCAAGACCCAAAGGAGTGCGAAGCGGTGTGGCAAAGGTGAGATTGAGCAGATAGGTATTGCCCTTTTGTATCTCCTCTTTGACTCTATCGATTGCTTTTTGATAGATACTAAATTCAATAGGGGATTTAACCAAAGCATAAGAGGTATTGGGGGTACTATCTTCAAAGTTTTGGAGTGAGCCAATTTTGTAGAAGACATTGTGCAGTTTATCAAGCTCTTGGGCAAAAATCTCCTTTTTGTCAAATGAAATCACAAACAAAAAGGGTTTTTTGGCTTTGGCTAACGCCGTAATGGTCTCAAATGAAGCCAATTTAACTATCTAAAATGAGATTTTTCAATATCGCCATACGCATATAAAGCCCATTGGTCACTTGCGTCAAGACTTTGCAACGACTATCTTGAAGCACTTCATCGCTAATATCGATATTACGCATCACAGGACCTGGGTGCATGATCAAAACAGTACGCTCTTGCAACACCTCTTGGGTAATGCAGTAGTTAGCGGCATAGTGAGAGTAATCTTTAAAAACAGGCTTTTCGTGGCGTTCAATCTGGGCCCTTAGACTCATAATAGCATCGACTTTATCCATAACATCTTCAAGTTTTTCATATTGAGGCAAGGCATCGCCCATAAAAGAGATAGGAGGCAAAAAGGCTTTGGGACCTACAAGCAAGATATTCATCCCCATACGCCTTAGAAGTCTAATCGCACTTGAAGCCACCCGTGAGCTAATAATATCGCCCACAATAGCGATAGTTTTGCCTCGAATATCTCCAAAATGCTCAACAAGTGTCATATAATCTAGCAACGCTTGGGTAGGGTGGGCGTAGTTACCTGCACCTGCGTTGAGTACCCTAGAGAGGTTCATATCCGATAGGTTTCGTGCTACGTTGTTCTCTTTGTGACGAATGACAATGCAATCGGGGTCCATAGCGGCAATATTGGCAAAGGTATCTTCCAACGTCTCGCCTTTGTTGGTGGAGCTACTCGATGGATTGAGATTAATCACCCCTATCCCCAAACGTTTGGCGGCTATCTCAAAAGAGGTGCGTGTGCGTGTGGAGTCTTCAAAAAAGAGATTGACCATTATCTTGTTTTCCAAAAATGGAGGAGGATTTTTGTGTTTAAAAGCAAAAGCATCGGCTAATATCGCTTCTATTTGTTTGTCGCTTAAATCGTTGGTATCGACAAGATGTTGCATGAGAGCTCCCATAGATATAAATTGGGTTATTATATCCAATCTATCATTTAAACTATTTTTTACCAATCATCAAACGATGGGTTGCTTTGGCTTGTTCTTTGAGCTTAATCCAAAACTCTCTTTTTTGATAGGCTCTTAAGTGGCGTATGTATTGTACTTTTGTCGCTTCTTGGAGGTTTTTTATGAGGATGGGGATAAGGGCTTGTTGGATATTGTAGATACGATTGGGGTGCAGATTGATAGGAATGAGCTGGGTTATCTCTAGCTCTTTTTGGACTACCTTGAGGGCGTGTTGGATGTTTTGTTCTTTGAGCGTTTTGGGGTTTTGGATATCAAAGGGGGGATTCCACTCTTTGGGGGGTGAAATTTTATCGATGTGGTTGAGTACTCCTATCACAACGGGCTTACGCAATTTGGGATGAGCATCGTAGTAGCTCTCAATGCTCTTTAGCAACGCTTGGTCGGCTTCTCTAGCAGCACTGTTGGCACGTAACACCACTATGACCATATCGCTTTTTGTGATAGTATTGAGCAGTTTTATACTATCGGCCCCCGTTGCATCAACGCTTTGATAACCCGTAGTATCAATAAGTATCGTATCGATAGCGTTTGGGGTTTGATAGGGGTAGTATTGATACTCCACCGATACCGCTCTCTCATCTACAAAGGCTTTTGAGTTACCCAACAAAGCATTAATAAGACTCGATTTGCCACTATTAACCTCTCCTACTACTGCAATCTTGATAGGAGACTCCTTGGGCGTGGGCGTATCTTGCAAGGTTGGCTCAAAGGCATTGAGCGTAATATTATGCCCATAGAGATCGATACTGTAACGCGCTACTTCCAAAATATAAAAATCAACCATCCACCTCAAAAGCTCCTCTTTGGAGTAGGCAAAAAGTTTGCTTGTAATGTGATCTTTGACCTCTGAGAGGATTGAACCAATAGGATTGGCAATCATACGTCCTACACGATAACTCGCATGGGCATCGTTGAAAAAATCAACCACCTTGGGGACTTTTAAAAAGTGATTGATGGTGATACGGTGCGAAAAGGGGATTTTTTCGATAAGTTCTTTGCGCATATCTTTAAGTACGAGTTCGCTGATTTTGAGCAGATGGGGCAAACTCACCTCAAGGGCGGGATTGGGGCTATCGGGATAGTAGTATGAGGCGACTTTTTGGGTGGTTTGGATACCCATATCGAGGAGCCTATTGGGCAATCCCTGATTGAAAGCAAGGGAGCTTTTGTCGATTGCTTTGGCAAAGATTTGCATCTGTGCAAAAACCTCATCGTCTCTATTGTCCCACCTATCGTTTGGCACAACTTGGGGTTTGTCTTTGAATATCTCATAATGTTTGTCGCCAAAAATCAAAAAAGTGATTTTAACAAATGCCAAAATACCCACCACCATCAAAAGCCAATAGATAAGCCACTGCTTCTCATAGAGATACCACAACCCAAAAATAAACACAAACACAAAAGGGGTAAACATCAAAACAATCGGCAAAATCAAAAAAAACTTCCCAAAAAGCGTTGTTTTCAAAATGGACTCCTTGGCATAACGATAATCTTGAGAGATATTATAACCAAAGAGCGATTGGGTTTGCTTTTGTGTTACATTATGATTAAGAAAAATTTTACGTTAAGAGTGTACCATTACAATAATAGAGTAGTTTTATAGCAAAAGGTTGCGTTATGGTTAAAAAAATATTAAGTTTGGATTTGGGAATTACGAGTATTGGATACGCTCTTTTGGGGGAGCATGAAAACGATAGATACGCTTTGATAGACTATGGTGTGAGTATGTTTGACAAGGCTACCGACAAAGATGGTAACTCAAAAAAGCTTTTACACAGTGCTAGTAGCAGTGCTTCCAATCTTGTCAATTTACGCAAAAAACGAAAGAAAAACCTTGCAAAACTTTTTGAAGAGTTTGGATTGGGCGAAAAAGAGTATTTTTTGTATCAAGAGAGGCAAAATATCTATAAAAACAAATGGGAATTGAGAGCCAAAAGGGCTTTTGAAGAGAAGTTAAAAATAGAAGAGCTTTTTTCGGTGCTTTATGCCATAGCCAAACACAGAGGCTACAAATCTCTCGATACCAATGATTTGCTTGAAGAGTTATGCGTGGAGCTAAATATACCCTTTGAAGAGAAGAAGAGCAAAAAAGATAATAAGGGTCAAACAGAGGATGAAAAAGGCAAAATTAAATCGGCTCTCAAAACGATAGAAAATTTGTAACCACTCACCCCCCTCTACCCCAAAAAACCTTAAAATAAAAACAGCAA
>DYMA01000222.1 GCA_020721815.1 Sulfurovum sp.
GTTTTTTACTTTAATTTTGGCTTAGGTGATGGGGTGAGTGGTTACAAAATATTTAATAAATTTGATTTTAATATTTTCTATCTTTGATACAGATAAATCTCAATGATATTTGTCTAATATCTCACTTTTTGCACCCCATCCCAAGTAAATTTTGAGTGGTAGAGACAAGAGGTATTGCAATAAAAGTTTTCATAAAAAATCCTCTGCTTATAGACTATTTTGCGATTACTTTTGCCAACACTACTCCGTATTTTTGATACAACACCTCGTAGTGTTTGATGGTTTTGAGCTGGGGTGAACGGGTAAGAACAATCTCACCTGCTTTGGGTTCTCGTTTGGGGGTGATACGTTGGGAGTAGAAGCTAAAGGAGGGGGTATTGAGCTTCCACATGACTACCTCTAGGGCGTTGTGTTTGGCAAACAAAGCGGCCTCTTTGATGGGTTGTTGTACCAAAGCACTGTAGGATTTGAGTACTCCAAAATTTAAAGCAATGATGAAAACAGCACCCGTAGCGATGATTTTGTACTCTTTTGTGAGCTTACTTAGACCTATTGCTACCAATAGAAAGGTTAATGCCAAAAGAAGCGTTTTATAGTGCAAACCAAACTCTTTGTGGATATTTTCAACCACTATCAAGATATACTCATCTTTGATTGTATCGTGCATTCCTACTAGCAAATCAGGCAAAGCAATCATAAGAAGCAAAAAAACAAAAAGAGGGAGTATTATCAATGACTCACTTTGGGTACGTATCCCTTTTGCCATCAAGATAATAAGCGGTGTGTAGCCGTAAATAACGTAGTGGGGTAGTTTAGTACCCGAAAAAGAGAAAAAGATAAATACAAAAGCAAACCAAATCACTAAAAAGAGCGTGAGAGGCTCTTGAAGTTTGGCTTTGATATTTTTAAAAGCACCCCAAAGCAGTGCCGTAAAAGGAAGCATTCCTACTAAAATTACACCAACATAATAAAACCAAGGTCCCCAGTGTTGCTCCATTGAGTTACCAAAGCGTTCAACGTTGTGTTTGAGAAAAAAGCCCTCAATAAAGGCTTGACCTTGTGCTTGATACTCTAGGTAATACCACGGTAGGGCGATGAGCAAAAATAGCAAAATGGCAGGGATATGAAAAAGAGCCTTAAGATAAGCCCTCCACTCCCCAAGCCATACAAAAAAGATAGATGAGACCGCTAGAGGAATCAATATCGCCACAGGACCTTTGGTCAAAACCCCTAACGCCATAAAGGCAAACGTAAGATAGATATATTTTGATGCACGTTTGAGATAGTAGCAATAGATGCTAAACATCGAGAGGGCAATAGTCAAATTGAGCAACGCATCGGCAATAGCGGCTTTGGAGATGATGGAGATTTGCAAGGTGGTGAGCATCAAAAAAGCACTCCAAAAGGCACTTTGGGTATCTATCAAACGCCTAACAAAGAGATAAGTAGCCCCAATCCAAAGCAGTGCAAACCACGCCGAAGCGATCCTAGCCCCAAACTCATTGACCCCAAAGCTTCCTATTCCCAAAAGTCCAAACCAATAGAACAAAATGGGCTTATCAAACCGTAGCTCTCCATTAAGATAGGTGGTAATGTAATCCTTGCCCACCATCATCTCACGCATCGCTTCGCTAAACGCCCCCTCGTCCAAATCAAAAAGAGGCAAATATCCCAACGTCGAAAAGAGTGCAAAGAGTGCGCTAAATCCCAAAATAAGATAGGGTTTGAGTTGCACAGACTCAAAGGCTTTGAGTTGCATTTTGGCATAAATCAACATCGCCGTTGCAACACCTATCGCACTACCAAAAAGCACATCACTTAGATAGTGGGCATCAATGACCATACGGCTAAAAGCTATCATCACTCCCACAAGCGTAAGGGCGATTTTGTAGCGTGGAAAGAGCAATGCCAAACCAAACCAAACCGCCAGTGCCGTAGCACTATGCCCCGAGGGAAAGGCATTGTAGGCGTATTCATACCGAAACCAATCAAACGCAAAAACTCCATCGCTATGGTAGAGCAAAGGACGGGTTTTGGCAAAAATAAATTTTAAAACAGTGACCACAATACCCGAAACAAGATTGAGCAACAGCAGATAGATACCCGCTTTGGAGAGCGTTGCATTGCTTTTGCGATAGCCAAAGTAGAGTCCTATGGCGATGATAAAATAGATGTCGCTTTTGCCAAAGTAGGTAATAAAATTGCCAAAGTGCCACAAAGCATCGCCTCTTTGGGCAAAAAAGTAGTCGCTTATGGTTCTATCAAGACTTAGCAACGATACAACGATAAGCGGTGCTACGATAAATAGGCTATACAAAAGCAACTTTTGATAAGGCATTGCTATCCTTTGGCATCAGAAATTAAAACATGATTATACTCAAATCTTTATTATAGCCTCTATCTTTCTAGCTGATATTACGCATTTTACCCAACAAACCCTCTTTGAAGCCAGTCATTGCGAGGCACGAAGCAATCTATTTTAAATTGGTCACAAGCAACGACTTTGAAAACGTAGCCTCCTCTTTAGTAGAAGCACCCAACATAGAAAAAACACAAAGCCAACTTGAAGCGAATCTTCCCAAATTAAAGATAGCTTAAAGCACTTAAAGCCCCCAGTG
>DYMA01000035.1 GCA_020721815.1 Sulfurovum sp.
TTTATGCTATTGCTTTAAAGGGGATGGTACAACGTGGTGAAACTTGACACTTAATGATATTTTAACCATGTCCCGTATGGAATCCAACAAGCTAGAGATCGACTACAAACCCATCAATTTGCAAACTCTTTTACGAGAAGTCTATGCTATGTATTATCCCAAAATTCTCAACAGTGGCATTGATTTTACCATTGAGACTATTGGGGATGTACCTCTCTCTATTGAATTTAACGACGTACGCCTTAAGCAAATTATCTTTAATCTTCTCTCCAATGCCATCAAATTTACCGACAAAGGGTTTATTAAGGTCACCCTAGAGTCCCAAAGAGACGATGAGAAGTATATGCGACTTATTATTAGGGTCGAAGATAGCGGCAAGGGTATCAAGCCCCAAGATCAAAAGAGAATTTTTGAGTCGTTTGAGCAATCCAACCAAGAAGATCAATACCGCTACAGTGGCATGGGGCTAGGACTTGCTATCGCACAAAAGCTTACCCGTTTGCTTGATGGAGAGATTCGTGTGGAGTCCAGTGAGCATGAGGGGAGTTGCTTTATTGTTGAGTTTGAGCGTGTAGGCTACTATCTCTCTAGGGGCTTTCTTGATGCGGCTGATATTATGGGTATCTCCACCCAAAGCCATGAGAGTATCTATTTGCCTTACGATGTAGCCCAAAAACTCTACCAAGAGTACGGTTTAATCAAAGGAAAAGGCAACCTAAACGCTATTAAAACCTTTGCTATTAAGCTAAAATCGATTGCTTCACGCTATAATTTAGAACCGTTAAATCGCTACACGCAAGAGATAATAGAGGCTGTTGATAGCTTTGATATAGCCAAAGTTGAAACGCTTATGGATGAATACCCTATAAAAAGTTCTAAGGAAACCGATGAGAGATTTTAATATATTGATTGTCGATGACAATCTCGATAATATCCGTGTCATTGCTAATATTCTAAAGGCCAACCCAAAATACAACTTCCTTTACGCCACCAATGCCCAAGAGACCTTTGAGCGTACCAAAGAGTACCGTATTGATCTTATGCTGCTTGATATTATGATGTCACCCATTGATGGCTACAATATCGCACGAACGCTCAAAAAAGATCTCAATACCAAAGAGATTCCTATCATCTTCATCAGTGCCAAATCCGATAATGAATCGATACTGGAGGGGTTTTTAAGCGGCGGGGTTGATTATATCTCCAAGCCCTTTAATCCTTTTGAACTCGAAGCTAGGGTTGATAATCAAATCCGTATCCGTGTTGCCCAAGAGGAGAAGATGATGAGCGTACAAAGTGAAATTATTGATATTATCGCCACACTCGGGGAGGAGCAATCCATTGGCACCACCTCCAAACACATCCAAAGAGTCACCCAGTACGCTACTTTGTTGGCAAGACTTGCTAAATTGCCTCAAAAACAGATTGATGAGATTGGACTGGCAACGCCCTTGCACGATATAGGCAAGATTGTCATTGATCAAAAGATTCTCAACAAACAAGACAAGCTAAGCCTCGAAGAGTTTGAGAAAATCAAAACCCATCCAGCGGTTGGTTATGAGATATTCAAAGACTCTCCTAGAGATTTGTTGCAAGCAGCCTCCATTATCGCTCATGAACACCACGAAGCTTTTGATGGTAGCGGTTATCCTAGAGGAGTCAAGGGCAATGCTATCCATATCTATGGGCGTATCGTTGCTATTGCTGATGTCTTTGATGTACTGACTACCAAACGAGCCTACAAAGAGGCGTGGTCTTTGGAGAAGGCCAAAGAGTATATTGAACTTGAAAGCGGTAGCAAGTTTGACCCTGACCTTGTAGAGATATTTAGTGATAATTTCAACGACTTTGAAAAAATCTACAAAAAACATAATTAAGTATTCCGTATAAGGAGAGAGAGTGAAGTTTCTATCGCAAGAAGATATCAAAGCGTTTCTTGAAAGCAAAATGGATGCTTTAAAAAAGATTGAGAAGCAAGAGGAGTTACTCAAAGAACTAGAGTATATTGCCGCCAATGTCTCATCGGCAACCGATGCTAAAATTTGGCTATACGATAACGATACCAAAGAATTGACCTCAAAAGTACCCAATGAACGTATCAATACCACTATGGGTCAAAGCATTATCCTAGAGGCAGTCAAACTCAAACTTCCTTTGCTTATCAATCACATTAACGACCATAAACTCTACGTTCAAGCCATTGATAACACCCTGCAAAAATCCATCAAAGATATTTTGGTCTATCCTATTTTGGATACCTCCGATGAGCTTGTGGCGGTGGTTCAAGCTATTATCACCGAGGGGAATTTTTATCAATTTATCAAAGACGATTTGGAAAATCTTAGAGGTTTTACAGACTTTTTTCTCAATACCCACAGTCGCTTCAAACATCTCTCTAGCGATAAAAACTTTAGTCAAATTGATATTGAGAAGATTGTCTCCATGCGTCTTAGTGAGATAAGTCAATCCAAAAAGCGTCTTGAGGAGCAAATCGCACAAAGAGATCAATACTTTGCCCAAATAGTCCATGAGTTGCGTACACCTCTCAATGCAATTTTGGGCTTTACGGAGCTTATTCATACCGATAATATGGATAGCGAAAAGATTGATTACATCAACTCCATGCTGAACAGTGGCAACTCCATGCTTGAACTTATCAACGATATTCTTGACAACGCCAAAGCCCAAAGCGGGGCAATAGTGGTTGAACGTGAAGTTTTTTCATTGATTGATGAACTCGAATCGTTGGTGCTGCTGTTTGCTTCACGCATGGATAAAAAAAATATCTGTTTCAACACCTACATCGACCCCCAATTGCCCAAACTCATCAAGAGTGACAGAAAAAAGATTAAACAGATAGTGAGCAATCTCATTGGAAACTCTATCAAATTTACTCCCCACGGCGGTGCTATTAATCTCGATGTTGTGTATAATGAAAATGCTCACTCGATAGATTTTAGCGTCAAAGATACGGGTATTGGGATTGCCAAAGAGAAGCAAGAGGCGATTTTTGAAGCCTTTATGCAAGAGGATCGCACCATCGCAGGAGAGTTTGGCGGTACAGGACTAGGACTTAACATCTCCAAACAATTCACTACCGCTTTGGGTACTCAATTGCACCTAGAGAGCCAAAAGGGAGAGGGAGCAAGATTTTATTTTAATCTAACGTGCCAAAACAAGGATGAGATAGACCCCAATCTCAAAGCGTACGATTTTGAGAAGCTAAACACTCAAAAAGTGGCACTTCTCTTCTCTCCAAACTACGCCCAAGCGTTGGAGCTATTGGAGCGATACTTCAAGCGAGCCAACTTTACAAACTTCCAACGCTACGATACCTATCACGATATTCCCAAAGATATTGATGCTCTCATTTGCTCAATGGACAACGTCAATAGCCTCAACATCATTGAGATTGAACTCAATATGGTCAAAGTTGTGGTCTATCGCAAAGAGATGCTTGAAGAGCTTGATCTCAAAAGCGATGCCATTACACTCTTTACGATACCTATTCGTTTCAAAAAACTCTACGCAACCCTTCTTGATATTGACAATAATCCCAACGCCCAATACACACAAAAAGTTGAAAAACTCGTAGCTATTGTCGATGATAACGCCATTAGTGCCAAATATCTCAAAGTGGTACTTGAAAAACTCGGTGCCAAAGTGCTACTAGGACGAGACGGAAGCGATGCGATTGAGCTTTACAAAAACCACAACCTTGATATGATGTTCCTTGATGAGTATATGCAGCACATGAACGGTTCAGAAGCTTTGATGGAGATGCACCAACTTAGCCTCCAAGAGGGAGCCAAAGCTTTGCCTCACATTATTGGTATTAGCGGTATGTCCACTTCCGATGAGCTGCAAAAGATGCGTCAGTCTGGCTTTGGAGAGATTATGAGCAAACCCTTTTCGCCCGATACGATTGCCAAATTTTATTTTGAGAAATAGTATTTGATGGATCTATCGCTCATTGTAGCTTTTGTATTTTTGGCTCTCTCTATCGCTTTGGTTATGCGTTTGCTCTATCAAGCCAAAGAACTCGAAAGCTTTGAGCAAAACATTCACAACCTCTCCATCGAGATAGCTACTCTTAAGCAAAAAAATACAGACCAAGCTCAACGCCTTATCGAAAAAGAGGGACGCATTGAAGAGCTGTACGGTTTGCAAACCCAACTCTATCAAAATCAAAGTACTCACAAAGCCACCATTGCTTCACTGCAAACCAAACTCCAAGAGCAACAAAACACCATGGAGTATCGTCTAGCCGATCTTCAAGCTTCACGCAAGATGCTTATTGAAGAGTTTGAAGATCTTGCCAATAAAGTCTTCGTCGCTTCACGCAAAAACCTTACCGAACAAAATCAAGAGTCTCTAAATCTCATCTTGACACCGCTCAAAGAGCAGATGCAAAGCTTCAAAGCCAAAGTCGAAGAGATTCATTTGGATCAAACCAAAGAGCAAACGTCACTACGCAATGAACTCAAACAACTCCAAGCCCTCAATGCCCAAATGAGTCACGATGCCATTAACCTCACCAATGCCCTAAAAAGCGAAAACAAAACCCAAGGGAGTTGGGGAGAGATGATACTTGAACGTATTTTGGAAAAGAGCGGATTGCGTTTGGGAGAGGAGTATCTGCGTGAACATACACTCAAAAGCCCCGATGGTACTCTCTATCGTCCCGATGTCATTGTCAAACTCTCATCTGGACGGGATGTTATTATCGATGCCAAAACTTCACTCAAAGATTATGAGTCCTATATCAACCAAAACGACTCCAAGCACCTCAAAGCGCATACTCTTTCTATCAAAAACCATATCAAAACCCTTTCTCAAAAGCGTTACGAGGAGCTTGAGGGGGTAAATTCGCTTGATTTCATCTTGATGTTTATTCCGCTCTCCAATGCTCTTATGGTGGTATTGGAACACGAAACAGGACTCTACGAAGAGGCGTATAAAAACGGCGTAGTACTTGTAAGTCCCCAAACGCTTCTGCTTTCACTTCGTGCTATTGAGAACGCATGGCGATACGAAAAACAAGCCAGAAACGCTATTGAAGTGACGAGATTGGCTCAAAAACTCTATACCAAAGTCAAATCTTTTGTTGATGATCTCGATAAGCTAGGCGTTGCATTGCAAAAAGCTCAAATAAGCTACAACGAAGCCTATGGCAAACTCTACAGTGGCAAAGACAACATCATACGCCAAATTGAGAGCTTCAAAACCAAAGCCAACATCCACCCCAAAGAGAGTATCGCCCCATCGCTCATCAAGAGAGCCAATGAGGAGACAATAACCTCTATTCGTGAGGATTGATACGTTTTTCTATGAGTTCATTGACGTTGGATTTACTAAAGGCAATAGCTTGAAATATAGCGTTTTTAATCGCTTTGGCATTGGAGCTTCCGTGGCTTACGATAGCACAACCATTGACTCCTAGAAGTGGAGCCCCACCGTATTCGGCGTAATCGACTTTTTTCTTCAAAGCACCAAAAACACCTTTTTTCATAAGCAAAGCACCGATTTTGGCAGGGATTGATTTTTGGATACTCGATTTCATCATTGCAAAGATAGTCGATACAACCCCTTCGCTGGTTTTGAGCAAAATATTACCCGTAAACCCATCGCACACCACCACATCGACAGAGCCATTAAAGATGTCACGTCCTTCAACATTCCCAACAAATCCATCAATCTCTTTGAGTAACCCAAAAGAGGCTTTGGTAAGTTCGTTGCCTTTGGTATCCTCTTCGCCATTGGCCAAAAGTCCCACACGAGGATTGGCAAGTCCTAAGATTTTTTGGGTGTAGGCTTGTCCCATTATCCCAAACTCATAGAGATTTTGCGGTTTGCAATCAACGACAGCTCCGACATCAAGCACCAATGTTTTGGATTCGCTAATATTGGGCATAAGGGTAGCAAGGGCAGGTTTGGAGACATTTTTGAGTCTTCCAATGCGAAGCGTTGCAAGTGTCATGGTAGCACCGCTATGACCCGCCGAAACCACACCGTCTGCCTCTTTGTTGCGTACCAATTCAACGGCTTGATAGATGGAGGAGTTTTTACGTTTGAGAGCATTGGTAGCACTATCGCTCATTTCAATTACATCACCAGATTGAACAAATTCAACTTTGGTAAGATAAAATTCAGGGATATGCAAAAGGAGTTCATCTTTATCACCCACTAAAATAGGTATAAAGGTATTGGGTCGTTCGTCAAGAGCGGCTATTACACCCTCTATTATTGGTTCGGGACCAAAGTCCCCACCCATAGCATCAATGGCTATTCTAATCATTATTTGGCTTCTGTTTTGTACTCACCCGTTGTCATATTCATGTGGTGAGGCATTCTCCATGTTCCATCAGCATCTTTTACAGGCTTTGGAAGCTCTAGTTTGTAGTGTGTTCTTCTCTTTGCCGCTCGGGTTTTACTTACTCGTCTCTTAGGTACTGCCATGTTATATCCTTTGTTTAAAATTCTACTTCAAAATTCTCATCAAGTGAGTTGGCACATTGTGTGCAGTAGTTGTACTCACTTTTGATAGAATTAATTTCACTATCAACAATATCTTCTATATTGATGACACCGTCTAAAAACTCAATAATATCTAAACTTTCTTGAGTCTCTACTACCTTATCGCTTAGTATCAAATCCAAATGGTTATCAAGGCGATGAAGATAGCTTGTCCCGCATCGGACACAATCCAATTCAATTGTCCCCGATAAGTCTGCCTCCAAATGAATCTCATGGTGGCTCTTCTTTGATAAACTACCTTTTAAGATAGCACCATCTTTTGGGTACTCAAACGCTTTGGCATTCGAGCCAATTTTATCAAAGAGTATCTTCATTATTATCTATCTCCTTTTTTTGAAAACAAGTTTCCAAAAAAATTCCTTTCACTCAAACTTTACCTTTGGCAAAAGAAGAGTTTTAGTTGATCTCTCTTTGTGCAAAGAAGAAAGCAATCTCAATCGCAGCATTTTCCAAACTGTCACTTCCGTGAACCGCATTGGCATCAATAGAGTCTGCAAAGTCTGCTCGAATAGTTCCCGCAGCTGCCTCTTTGGGATTGGTTGCACCCATAAGTTCTCTATTTTTTGCCATAGCTCCTTCACCCTCAAGCACCATAATAACAACAGGTCCTGAGATCATGAAATCAACCAACTCACCAAAAAAAGATCGCTCTTTGTGTACAGCATAAAATGCTTCAGCGTCTGCACGACTAAGTTGAACTTTTTTCATAGCCGCAATTCTAAGTCCATTGCTCTCAAAACGATCGATAATCTTTCCGATTACACCCTTAGCCACTGCATCTGGTTTGATGATTGATAATGTTTGTTCCATACTGGTTTGCCCCGATAAAAATATTTTTGGATGGAATTGTATCATTTTGGAGATTAATATTAAATAAAAAAATAGTTTTTGTTTTGACAATCATAATATAAAGAGAAAATAGTGGAAAATAGAAGAAGATAGACACTCCCATTGAAAATGAGAGTGGCAAAAGAGTTTAAAGGGATTACTCTTCGATTACAGGCGTACCGTTTGCGCCTCGGTTTTCTTGCTCTGGCATACCATCAACTGTATCACCCCATACAATACAGCCCTCTGTTGGACAAGCTTCAGCACACGCGGGTACCTCGTGGTGATCCACACACTCTACACATTTATCGGCGTAAACATAATAGATCTCTTCACCCGTTGGGTTATCATCCTCATCAACAATTGCTTCTACTGGACACTCGTCAATACAAGCTGCACAGTTAATACATGTATCAGTAATTACTACTGCCATTTCATTCTCCTTTGTGTTTAATACGTCAAACTATAGCAGATTTTGATTAAATAAATCTTTAACTCCTTGCAAATTAGGAGAGCGACGTTACCAATCAAAACAGTTACTCAAATTATCATCTATTTAGCTTACAAAATAAAAAAATATCATCAATAAATCTAATCAATTGCTCTAAAAAAAGTGCTTCCGCTTCCCGAGAAGTACCACCCCTCACGGGCATACTCTTTGAGTCTAGGATACTCCAAAAGTGCTGCTTTGTAGAGATCGTTGGCGTTTAGGGCATCAACTCTTGCCAATAGTTCACGAGAGGGGATTTGCTCCCAGCCGATAAAAGAGGAGCGTTTAATATCGCCAAAAAACTCTTGTTTGAAGCGTTTGTAAACCTTTGCGGTATCGCATCCTATGGGAGGGGTGTAGAGTTCTATCTCCAACGCCTCCTCCTCAAAAGCTTCGACAATTTCACCAAATCCCAAGACGTTGGCACTCTCATAGTTGTGGATAAAAAAGGGGAAATCCGCACCAATAGTCGAGCCAATTTTTGCCAATGTATCGACATCAAGCCCCAATTTGCACACCTCATTGACCATACGCATAAACGTAGCCCCATCGCTACTGCCTCCGCCCAATCCCGCTTGTGAGGGGATATTTTTGGTGACAACGACTTTGTGGTTGTAAAAATACTCCAATATATCCAAATCCCCCGTATATTCGTTGAGTGCTACAAAGGCTTTGTAAATCGTATTGGATTGGGTATCAATATCACCACACCCCTCAATCGTAAACGAGGAGCAAGAAGCAGGAACAAACTCTATCGTATCGTAGAGATGCTTAACCCTCATAAAGCGAGAGAGCAACGTGTGGTAGCCCTCTTTGTGACCTGTGATTTTGAGAAATATATTGACTTTGGCGTAAGCGTTTTGTTTCATGGGCAATCCTAAGAAATAATGCTATTATAACATGAACCTATAAACTTCGCACACAAGAGTTGGACTTATTGACTTTTCTATCCAGAAAGTTTATAATAGACAAAATGTACAATTTTGACAAAAGGAGCCAAGATGCAACAAATTACCGCAAGTGCATTAAGACAAAACAGTATGCTGCTTCAAGATGCTTTGAGGGAAGATTTGCTTATCACCAAAAGAGACAAACCTTTTGTTGTGGTAATGGATTATCAAAAGTATCAAGAGCTTGAACACTATATCAATAAAATTGCCAATGATGAGACTTTCCGTGCTATAGAAAATCTTGAGAGTGATAGAGATATTCTTCGATACAGCTCCAAAGAGAAGTTCTTTGAGGATTTGACGAGTGCCACATTAAACCCAATTGGCTTTTAATCTACAAACAAGACGATAAACACATCAACTTTGCACGACTTGGAACGCATCAGCAACTCTTCCAAAAATTTTCATAACCCTATTCTACTTAAGTTTACAACCTAGATTACAACCCGATAACAAGCAGTAACATAATGGTATCATATTCTTAAAGTAAGCTTATTTTTAATCTTCTTTTCCTTATCCTTTCGCATTTCAAATTTATTGAGGAGAAGTGCGGTTATGGGAAAATTGTTTTTATTGATAAAAAGTCTCTTGTTATCCATCGTGATGCTAGGGTACTTAGGAACTCACGCCAATGCGGCATTAAGTGCGGGAGATATTGCGTTTGTTGGATTTAATGCCGATGATAACGATGATTTTGCATTTGTAGCATTAGTAGATATTCCATCAGGTGAAAAGATTTTTTTCACAGATGGCGAATGGAATAGCACAAATTTTGAATTTGGTGAAGGAACATTGCAATGGAATGCACCTCTAGGTGGTATTGCAAAAGGCAGTGTTGTTATTATCAACGGGAAGACACCATCGGTCAATATAGGAACTATTACAGAAATTGACACAGATTTTAATTTAGGTACAAGTGGCGACCAAATATTTGCCTACCAAGCTTCAGCTTACAATGCTACACCCTCTTCATTTTTGTCAGCTTTTACAAACAATGGAAGCGGGAGTGATTTAAATTTAATTAATACAGGATTAACACTGGGTACCCATGCCATTGATTTTACATTAATACATGGGAGTGGAGACGATGGTGGATATTTTAATGGAGCAAGAAGTGGAGAAGTCTCATTTAGCAACTATTTAACTATTGTGAATAACGCTAACAATTGGGGCGTTGAAAGTTCAAATGGGGCAAATGTTGTTGCAAACTTCGCAGGAAATTTTACAATTGGTGGCGACACCACCCCACCCACTATCACCTCTACAACCCCTGCGGATAATGCCACAGGGGTAGCGATTGATGCAAACTTAACGATAGTTTTTAATGAGAGCGTAGCCAAAGGGAGTGGAAATATCTATATCTATAAAATGAGCGACAACACCAAAGCTCATACTATTGACGTAGCTCATGTGACTCTTTCAAACGGTGATAAAAGCGTTACCATCAACCCCTTTAGCGATTTGGAATCCAACACTGCCTACTATATCAAAATAGATAGCGGTGCTTTGAAAAATAGCAGTAATAATAACTTTAGTGGGATTGATGATAATAGCACATGGAATTTTACAACTATCGGAGCAAATCGCGACCAAATGGTGATTTGGACATTTGATAGCTTAAGCAATATCGCCCATAATGTTGAGATTGCACCCAAAACAGACGATACAATAGGCACTCCCACGCTTAAACAACTCTATCAAACAATTGATGATAACGGCAAAGGGGGCGTAGCCTATACCGATAGCGAAGGTGTTTCGCAAGGTGCAGGTAAGGCAATTGCTTGGGATGATATTAAGGGCGATGGGGATGATGCTGAGCTACTTATTGCTATTAATACCATCCATTGGTCGGCTTTGGAGCTTCGATTTGATTATGAGAGTGATTTAGCCGATAGCTTTGATTTGGAGTATAGCGTAGATGGGGGAGTGACGTGGAGCAAACCATTTAACAATAAAGCCATTACAACGGGTAGTTTTCAAAGTATATCTTTGGATTTAAGCGGTGCAACAGCCATTAACAATCAACCTTTGGTACTCTTTAAGTTTAGTGATTTTGATAACAACGGCAACGATAAGCTCACGCTTGATAATATCGAAATAACGGGTATCAAAGATAGCACGGCGATAAGCGTAAGCCCTCTCATTACCGCTTCGTCGACAACCACATCGTATCTACAGCTCAATGAGAGCGGTATGGGATTTGTATCGGCTTCGCTTAATGATACTACCGATCCTGCCAAAACTTTGGGGATTGATTTTAATCTCACCGATCCCGATACAGCCGTGGGTAGCTTGGTAGTGAGTGCAACAAGTAGCAATCAAAGCGTAGTAGCCAATAGTGATTTGGCATTAAGCGGCACAGGGGCTACTCGAAAGCTCAAAATTACTCCCAAAGCCAAAGGAACAGCAGATATTACCGTAACGGTGAGCGATAGTGTAAACACAAATAGCTATATCATCGCCTACCGTGTATCGGATAATAGCTCTAGCAATGCCCGTTTTCATACCGATGCGACCGATGGGAGTGCGGCGATTGCCATTGATGCTACCTATATGCTCGTAGCCGATGATGAAGATCAAGTCATTCGAGTCTATGATAGAACCCACTCAGGATTGCCAATCAAAACCATCAATATGAACAGTGCGTTGGGACTAGAGGGACAACAAGAGGTTGATATTGAAGCAGCAACCCAAATAGGAAATACCATCTACTGGATGGGTTCACACAGCAATGAGAGCGATGGCACACAAGCCAATGACCGTGCGTTGATTTTCAAAACCACACTATCGGGCACAGGTGCATCGACAACATTAACCTTTGAGAGCAAATACACGGCTTTGGAGAGTGATTTGACGAGTTGGGATAGTACCAACGCTCACGGATTGGGAGCTAACTATTACGGTTTGAGTGCAAGTGCGGCAGATGGTAAAGCACCCGAAGCAACGGATGGCTTGAGTATCGAGGGGCTTACAATGGCTCCTAGTAGTACAACAACCGCCTATTTGGGTTTTCGTGCCCCCAATGTAAATGTGAGCGACCGCAACCGTTCGCTTATTGTGCCTATTACTAACTTTGATACCTTTATGGGTGCAACTCCTACCTTTGGCACTCCTATTGAGCTGGATTTGGGAGGACGAGGGATTAGAAGTATCGAGTGTAATACCCATGGATGCATTATCATCGCAGGTTCGTCCGATAGTAGCGGTAACTTTGCACTCTATACATGGAGCGGCGATGCCAACGATAAACCCGAGTTGCGAAGCGCAACGCTTAGTGGTGAAGGAAGCTTTGAGGGGATTGTAGAACTGCCCAGTAGCGATTTTATGGGAAGTAATGGCGATACCAAAACCATTCAAGTGATTCGAGACAACGGCGATACCGATTGGTACGGCACAACCACAAAAGCCAAAAAATTGGAGCAAAACAACTGGAAAAAGTTTCAAAGCGATGGGGTGACATTGGGAAGTGTAGTAGGTACGATACCCTCTATCACAATCAACGAAGTCGATGCCGATACGGCAGGAACGGATGTGTTGGAGTTTATAGAGCTTTACGATGGTGGAGTGGGGAATGTGTCTCTTGATGGATTGGTATTGGTGCTTTTTAACGGTAACGGTGATATTTCCTATAAAGCGTTTGATTTGGATGGCAATACAACCGATGCGAATGGCTTTTTTGTACTGGGCAATAGTGGGGTTGCCAATGTCGATGCAGTAGTTGGGAATGGCTTTTTGGAAAATGGGGCGGATGCGGTAGCTCTCTATCTAGCGAGTGCTTTGGATTTCCCCAACGGTACAGCCCCAACCACAACCAACCTACTCGATGCGATTGTTTACGATACAGCCGATGCAGACGATAGTGGACTTCTCACAGGACTATGGCAAAGCACACAATACGATGAAAACGCCAACGGTGATCAAGTGGGTCACTCCAATAGCCGTAGCCCCGATGGAAACGGTACATTTGTAGCCCAAACACCCACTCCAGGGACAAGCAATACGCCTACAGTGGTGACACCAACTGCAACCATGGCACTTATCCATGAGATTCAAGGTAGTGGCACAGCCTCTCCACTCGATGGGCAAAGTGTAAGCGTACGGGCGATTGTCGTAGGGGATTTTCAAGATGGGGATAATGATACCAAACGCAACCTAAGAGGATTTTATATCCAAGAAGAGGATAACGAGAGCGATGGCAACGCCTCTACTTCTGAGGGAATTTTTGTCTATGAGGGTACGGGTAATTTTATTAACAATGTCAATGTGGGCGATTGGGTAGAGATTAACGGAAGTGTCGATGAGTATTACGATGAGACGCAAATCATAGCTTCAAGCGTGAGAGTTTTAAGCAGTGGTAATACCTTGCCAACACCTACAATAATCTCATTGCCTACACCATCAACCACGCTTTCACAAGCGAGTAAACACCAGCCCGACCTTGAAGCCTTTGAGGGGATGTTGGTAGAGTTTAGCGATACGCTTACCATTACAGAGATGTATCAATTGGGTAGATTTAATGAAATCAAACTCACCCAAGGGGGAAGAGTCGAGCAATTTAGTCAAATCTATACCCCCAATCCAACGGCTTACACAGCCTATCTTAAGACGATAGGGGCTAGAACCATTACCTATGACGATGGATTGTCTTTGCAAAATGGAGCTATTGGTAACCTCGATGGATTTGGAACTACCTTTAATACCGCCAGTGATAAACGCATGGGCGATACCATTACCCATCTTAAAGGGGTACTATCTTATCAATGGGCAGGAAACTCGGCTAGTGGTGCGACATGGAGAGTACGTTCAATCCAAGAGGGCGTTAATAACTTTGTCAAAGCCAACAACCGCCCCGCAACGCCTAGCAATGTAGGCGGTAATCTTAAAGTCGCTTCGCTTAATGTGCTAAACTACTTCAACACCATTGGCAACACCTGCGGTTTAAGTGGCACAGAAGAGTGTCGTGGGGCTAATGATGCTACGGAACTTGCACGACAAACCCAAAAGCTTGTCAAAGTACTCCAAAGCCTTGATGCGGATGTGGTTGGATTTATGGAGATAGAGAACAACTACCACAAACCAACTCCTGCTATTGCTTATCTCGTCGATGCACTCAATACGGCTTTGGGTGATACGGTTTATAGCTATGTGCCTAGTGGCAATGTGGGCGATGATGTGATTGCGGTAGGGATGATTTACAAAAGTGCTACGGTTAAAATAGCCGATAGTACCACCATTGAGATTTTAGACGATAGTGATTTGGCTTCTATTGGTATGAGCGGGACTATCTTTAACGGTAGCGGTACCAATCGCTCCCCACTTGCGGCGACTTTTGAGGAGGTTGCTACGGGTGAGACGTTTACCTTTGTCGTTGCACACATGAAATCCAAAGGAAGTGCGGGGACAAATACTGGAGATACCGATTTGGGCGATGGAGCGGGAGCAAGTAATGGCACACGAGTTTTGGGCGTAACGGCTCTTAAAAAGTGGCTTGATAGTGACCCTACAAATAGCAGTGATAATGACTTCTTGATAGTAGGGGATATGAACGCCTATGCCAAAGAAGAGCCAATTACCTATTTGGAGAACAACGGTTATACTGATTTGGCACGACACTTTATGGGCAGTAGTGCCTATTCCTATGTATTTGATGGGCAAATTGGCACACTTGATTATGCCTTTGCCAACACTTCACTTAAATTGCAAGTGAAGGGAGCAACCGAGTGGCATATCAATGCCGATGAAGCCAGTGCGATTGATTACAATACCGATTTTGGCAGAGACACAAATATCTTTGATGGTACGTTGCCCTATCGACAATCCGACCATGACCCTGTAGTGATTGGACTCAAATTGGGCAATAGTATCCCCATATCCAAAGATGCTACTATCACTTTGGCACAAGATGCTACTTATACCTTTGGTAGTGCAAATTTCTATTTCGAGGATAACGACACGAGCGATACACTCCAAAAGGTTATTATCACTTCACTACCCACTAAAGGGAGCTTGAAGTTTAATGGCACGGGAGTAAGTACAAATCAAGAGATCAATACTACGGATATTGCAAAGCTAACCTATACTCCTATCAGTGGTGAATCAGGAAGTAGCTACACAAGCTTTGGCTTCAAAGTCAATGATGGAGAGGACAACTCAACGCTCTCTTATACGATAAGTATCAACGTCACCGCCACTCCACCACCTGCTAATAACGCTCCAATAGCAGGGTTTAGCTTCGTGGTATCGGGCTTGAGTGCAAATTTCATCGATAGCTCAACCGATAGTGACGGTGCGATTGTCTTATGGGAGTGGAGCTTTGGCGATGGTAATAGCTCAACAAGTCAAAACCCAACCCATACCTACGCATTAGCAGGGGAGTACAACGTAAGGCTCAAAGTGACCGATGATGATGGAGAGAGCATCGAAACAACCCAAACGGTAACACTAACGGCTTTAACGATTGAAAACAATACAACGGTTGAAGATAACGTAACTCAAACGGAGAATAACGCAACAGTTGAAGATAACGTAACTCAAATAGAGAACAATGCAACGGTTGAAGATAACGCAACTCAAACAGAGACAAATACAACGGTTGAAAACAACGACACTATCATCGAAAACAAAGGCGACCTAGCCCTAGAGACAAACACAACGCAACATGAAGAGAACACGACTTTGGAGGCAAACACCACACTATCGCCCGAGGGTAATCTTACGGAGACATTAGAAGAGAACACTACCGCCGATACCAGCGAACCATTGGAACAAAACACTACGCAAGATGAAGAGATAGAAGATAGCGTCACTGCACATGATGGTATCTATGCAATCCAAGTAGGCGATACGATTGCCCAGTTTGCACACAATCACCAAATCCAAATCGATGAAGATAGTGATAGTATCAAAGCTACGATTGTCATGGAGCATCAAATCATTGAAATACGCCTCAATAAAGCGACTCAAACGCTTACTATTACCCTCATCGACTCTTTGAGCGGTCATGCAAAAAGCGTAACGTTCAACCTCAAAGGGAGTCAAACGTTTGTCGATGAAGAGGGGAATATTAGTATCACAACGCCCACACAAGAGGCTACGCACACCATCAAAACAACCCTTACGCCCCGTGGCAAAGTGGAACACATTGTGATTTTTGAACGCCAAACAACCAAAGCACTCTTTGAAATCGATGCCAATACAACAATGGATGAAAACGCAACGCTTACGACGCAAACGCAAATAGAACACGATGGATTGATTTATCGAGCCATTGTAATCACCAATAGCAAAGGCAAAAGCAAAACAAAGTTTATCAAAATCAATAAGGCTACAGGCAAATCTCTAGGGATGCACCACACCCTTAGAAGCGATAGGGAGTTTAGACACGGCTCTACCATTAGAGTCTTTGTGCGAAACGGCAAACTTTTGATTCAATCTAAGACACCCTTAGACGATGATTTAATGATTGAATAACAAGACCAAAAAAGGAGAAAAACAGATGAAAAGATTGATAACGCTCACACTTTTAGCCTTTGCATTAGGGAGTTGTGGGGGAGAAAGCTGTCCCAATAGTGTCGAGGTATTAGCCATTGATGCACTGTGCAATGAGAGCGACGATACCGCACTCTATATGCCGCTTCAACAAGGAGATATTGTGACCAAAGAGGAGGAGGGCAGCATTGTCCATATTCTCCACACTCACGACGACGAGAAGTTTATCTGCATAGAGAGTGGCAAAGCTTCGATCCTAAGAGGAGTATAAAAACACAAAAAGATTGGATTGATTGCGATTGTTTTGATGATATAATTGAACTTTAAATAGTAAAATAGAGTGATATACACTATTGCCCTCAAAGGATTAAAATGATCGCCTACGCCATTACCGATAGGTTTGCAAACTTTCAATGGATAGCTCAAAAAGCCAATTGGATTGTTTACCGTGACAAAACGACTCCGCATTACGCTCACAATGCCCAAAGATTTCTGCAAGAGAGTCGCAACTATCCACTGGATAAGGTTTTGCTCCACGGAGATTATCCTCTCGCCTATCAATTGGGTGCTAAAGGTGTGCATTTAACCTCATCGCAAATCGAACACATCCCCAAGGCTAAAGCTTTGGGACTCTTTGTCGTAGCCAGTACCCATACCCAACAAGAGGCACTTCAAGCCCAAAAGCTAGGAGTCGATACGCTCACCTATAGCCCCATTTTCGATACTCCCAACAAAGGCAAACCTATCGGTTTGGAAGCTTTGCAAGAGCTAAGAGGTCTCATTGATACACCTATTATCGCTTTGGGCGGCATTGTCACCCAAGAGCAAATCGAGGCGTGTATCCTCCACGGTGCAAACGGATTTGCCTCTATTCGATACTTTGCCCCATCATAAAGAGGCGGGAGCTTCCCATGTGTAGGTGTATTCGTAAAATAGATTGCACAGATTCAATTTATCGTTCGTACTGAGTTCAGGGTGAACGAATACAATATTTTTTACTCTGTCGTGGAGTAAGTCAAACGGTTTTTTATCTACTTCTGCTGCAGGCTTCTCTTGTTTTGCAATAGTGAGCGTGTGAAATAGGTGTAATTTTTTGGAAGTGATATTTGATAGATAAACAATTTTAAGTTCTTTTTTTATCAAATATTGATATTATTTGGTCTAATTTTAATACAACGAATCTTCCCGTCAAATTACCCATCAAAAGCCCTTTCTATGGGGAATG
>DYMA01000036.1 GCA_020721815.1 Sulfurovum sp.
ACATCACTTATGGATACGATTGGTAACAGGAGGAGCTAACCGATTAGCCTGTTTTGGTTATTATTTTGATAGCCAAATTAAGCGTAGAAACTTCTCACAATCAATGGTGTGCATATCAATGATATTGTAGCTAAATTTGAGATGTTCTTCAGCTATGCTACTTTTTGTAGCCTCGGCTTTAGCCGAGTTTGAAGCATTCAATAGCCTCAAATGTTCGGCTAAAGCCGAACCTACGATAAACTTATCTTTGGTGGTGATGTCTTTTTTCATGGGGTTATTGTAGCATAGATTGGTTGTTTTTTGCTTTGTAGCCTCGGCTTTAGCCCGAGTTTTGGGTATTTCACAATCCCAAATGCTCGGTCAATACAATGGCTTTTTTGGTTGTTGTGAAATCTAGCCAAAGCGTCGATAGTTGCGGTTTTTGCGGTTGAAGCAACCCTCGCAAATTGAAAATTTATAGGAAAAATCCAAATCTTTACCGCATTTGGTGCAGCGTTTGATAAGTTCTCCTCGTTTGAGCGACTCTTCGATAAAGCGGTTGAGTTTGATACGCGCTTCAATGGCTTTGTGTGTATCTTGAAAATACTCTGGGAATTTAAACGAAAGCCAAAGGTAGAGCGATATTTCTCGCACCCTATCTTCGGCATCAAGCATCATTTCGTTGGTGAGTGCGTATTTGGGCAATTTGCGAGGAGGGATATACTCAATCGCCTCGCCCTTTTCAAGGTGACGGATGTAGTAGTGAAATTTGCTTTCGATGTAGGGAGAGGAGATACTAGCAGGAGCACATGCTAAGTGGTAGCGACTGATGAGATCAAGCTTGTAATCGCTTACAATTTGAGCAATTTCAAGCATCGAATCGATATTGGCGGCGACAAAAGGACCATCAAACTCCATGTTGTCGGCAAAAAACTCCAAAATACTCACTAGGTTGTCAATATTGAGAATCTCCCCGATGAGCAAAACGTGTTCCAAACTTGCCATTACGGCAAAAGGAGGTTTGATAGGAGGGAGGGGTTTTTTGAACATTTTTTTGATGTGTGCCAAAATGGATGAGGGGTTTAATGCCCCCACGTATCCCCTCTCTTCTATCCCGTAACGCCCTGCACGACCTGAAATTTGCAACACCTCTGTGGTGGTAATCTCACGGCGACGAAGTCCGTCAAATTTGTTGTCTTTGGCAAAGAGCAGGGTTTTGATAGGCAAATTAAGTCCCATGGCAATCGCATCGGTGGAGATTAAAATATCGCTCTCACCCTCTCTAAAGCGTCTAGCCTCTTCACGGCGTACTTCGGGAGAGAGATTGCCATAGACGACGGAGATTTTGTATTTGTGGGCCAGTTGTTGTTTGAGCGAAAGCACATCACGTCTTGAAAAGGAGACAATAGCCGTCCCTTTTTCGATTTGACCCATATCGGTGGGATGGGGCAAAAGCGTGAGTTCATTTTTGCGTTGAAACTCTATTACGGTGAGCTTTTCATCAAGATATTCACAAATTCCTTTGACAGCTTCCAAAGCATCGCTTGAACCTGTGAGATAGATTTTTTTAGCAGGAGCGCCAATAAGGGCATTGGTCCACGCCCAACCCCTATCTCTATCGTCAATCATCTGTATCTCATCAATCACACACACATCGACATCGACGGAGGTATTGAGCATCTCGATAGTGGAGCAGATATGCGTCGATTCCTCATCGATAATCTCCTCTTCGCCTGTAATAAGCGAAACATTCACCCCGCTTGCACACAAATCCTCATACCCCTCAAGGGCTAATAGTCGTAAAGGTGCTAGATAATAGCCCGTAGTAGCCTCTTTGAGGGCTTGCATGGCTTGATAGGTTTTGCCACTATTGGTAGGACCTACATGGAAGATAATCTCACGCTTTAGGCTTCTTGCTACCAAAAAGAGCGATTTAAAATCTCGAATCGATTTTGCCAACAACTCTTCTCGTTGCTTTTGCTCTTTGATGGGCTTGATGTACTCCAAAAAGTTGTTACGGATAGTACGAAGATGTTTCTCTTTGATTTTGAGTTCTCTTTTGCTCTCAATGATGGGTGTGATGGTTTCAAGAATAAAGTTTTCTATCGCAAAAGTATCCACCGATACCTCTTTGGAGAGTTCTTCAAGCTCACCGTAGAGGGCATCAATCCATATCCTAAAGGCACGCACCTCCTCTTCATAAACATTGCTAAAATCGACATGAAAAGGGAGCTTGTCGCCTCTCCATACCACACCCGAAAGAAAGTTTTTGGTATAAGTTGTCTCTAGTGTAAACTCCAGCGTGGTGTTGAAAAGTTGGTAGCTTTCATCTTTTTTGACGATGATTTGATTGGTTTGATATCCGCTTTCAAAACGATACTGCACCTTGGAAGAGCTTTCTTTAACTAAGCGTTTGAAGATTTCTACATCAAGAGGAATATGGTAGAGTTCACTATCAACGGGGGCTTTTTTGATATGCTCGATAATCTCATCGTGGGTTAAATAGGGGTGGTGCTGCATGGAGTCGATAAATTGGACGATACTTTTGGACTTTTGGTCGTAGGCGTTTTGTTTGGCTTGGTTGATTTGATGGGTTATGGCTTCATCGTTTAGGTTTAAGAGATTGTCAATGGGTTCAAAACCGCCCAACAACTCCTTTTCGACTACCACGCCAAAGAGTTCAAAGGGGTATTTGGCATAAAATTCAATCTCATTGGGAGCAAAGATGACATCGAGACGTTTTTCAAGCTTGTGAATACGGTCTTGATTTTGAATATGAGCAAACTCGTGGGCAATCGCTTCAAGTGAGAGCGATGAGGGGGGAGTGTGAGCAAAATGTTCAATCAAAAGCTCTTCGTCCAATTTTGTATAGACCAATCCGCTGAGTGCCTCGTTGATTTTGTCTCTTAAATCTTTTTTGATTTTTTTGGAGACACGATTGGGGTGATAGTAGGTATCGAGATATTTGACGATTTGGTGACGCTTGGGATAATCCCCCTCGCTCCACACTCGCCGAAGAGCCTTAATCATCCCCGCACGTGTAGGCTCTATCTCCATATCAAGTGCAACAATCAAGCCCTCCAAAAGTGCTGTATCCACCTCCGCAATGCCCTCATCAAAGGGTAATTCATTAAATAAAGAGCGTACTTTGGTATTGAGCTTTACGATATGTTTTTTCTTTTTTGCCATAGCATTCCATTAACGTGCATTTGGGGTATATTATACTTATCAAAGATTAATAGCCGATGGTGTAAATATAAAAAATGGAGATTTTGATTTGAAGCGTTAATTAATCCCAAAGCGATAAAAACTAGAAGCCGCACCGTCTCCACGGAGTTTGATTTGATAGACTTTAAAAGGTAGGGCTTGTTCTTCATCGAGTGTGAGGGGATCGGTGATAAATATGTCACGTTTAATCTTTTCAAGTTGCTCTTTGCTTTTGAAATCATCAAATTTAAAACTATTCCCAATAATAGTATAGGCATCTTTGTTGGACTCGTGATATTGTTGAACGCTATCAAGTGTAAAGAGCGTATTGGAGAGTTGTGCTTTGGCACGATGGGAGATATAAAATGCCATGTCACGGGTTTGGGATTGGAGTTTGAGGATGCCCATAACGACAATAGCAATAAGCCCAACCGAAACGAGGAGTTCGATAATGGTAAAGGCTTTGCGTGATTTTATTTTTGAATCCATTAGTAAAAATCGCCTCCGCTTGAGATGATACGGTTGTGTTGTGTCCATAGCTCTTGTGCCTCTTCGAGAGTCGCTACCTTTTGAGGCTCTCCAAAGTAGGAGGGGAGATAGAAGACCCCACGGGTGTTTTGAATGACAAGTTTGGTAGAGCTTTGATTGAGATAGAGGCGAAAACGTAAGCAGACTTTGGCATCATCGATGCGACCAAACTCTTGTTTTTGAAGGTTGTTGGAGCGGTCAAGTGTATAGACTTCAACCTCTTTGCCCAAATCAATTTTGCCCTCAAAGAGATGCATATCGCCATGGGCAGGTGCGTAGTAGCAGGTTTGGCATTCGTTGATACAAAAAAGCTCCCCCTCGCTCTCAAGGAGTTCTTGGGCGATAGAGGGAAGGGTAAGGGGGGTGAGGATCTTCTCCTCTTGATTTTTGTCCATTGCAACATTGCTCAAAACAAAGTAGTAAACCAGTGAAATTAAAAAGACAACAACAAGCAGTTCAATGAGTGAAAATGCTCTATGTTTCAAACGTTGCTACTTTAAGCAAGTGCTTAAAAATATATCTTCTCCATCACCGCTTCCGCCCTCTTTTCTATCCGAACCAAAGCTAATAAGCTCATAATTGTCATCATTTTTGATGTAGGTAATAGGGGTTTTCCATGAATCTTTGGGGATGCGTTCGATATAACCATTGTTGAGGTAGTTGGGGTATTTGTCGCTATCGGGATTGGTTACGAGTGCGGCAAGTCCCTCTTCGGTATCAGGAAAAGCACCGTTATCAAGTTTAAAGGTTTTAAGTGATTCTCCAATGGTTTTCATTTGGGTACAGACAAGGTCACGTTGGGCTCTTTCACCTTGTGCAATGACACGAGGAGCAACAAAAGCCGCCAAAAGACCCAAAATCAAGATAACAACCAAAAGTTCAAGAAGAGAAAAGGCTTTGGTGTAGCGTCGAGCGTTCATAAAATTTCCTTACATTTATAGGTTTTATAACTTTATTAATAAAAATTTGGATAATATTTTACTCACTTAGTGCTTTTAAAAGCATAAAATGCGGTTGAGCAAAGGATTATCACTTCAATTGGAACTTTACCCAATTGAGGTTAATGTAACGCACTCTAAGAGAAAAATTGATATTTTGTAGAGTGGGTGAAATCCACCATCTTATTGGGAAGTAGGACTTTAGCCCCACAAAAAGCCAAGATTTGATTGTCATTACTTACTCCACGACAGAGTAAAAAATATCGTATCCGTTCACCCTGAGTTCTGAGCTTGTCGAAGAGTCGAAGGGTCTTGAGTTTGATGTACTTCGACAAGCTCAGTACGAACGATAAATTGAATATGTCGTGGAGTGAGTTGTCATTACTATAGTGAGATGAATGGAAGATGGACGTGTTCATCTTCCAGAAGAAATACATTAAATAGAAAAGGAACAAGATTGAGAAAAGCCATTGCACTGCTTATTACATTGACGGTTATTGCTGCGCTTTTGGCACTCATGGGGGTAGCTTTTTCCTATCTTGAAAGAGCCAAAAAAGATTCGCTTCACACTTTGGCGATTGTTCAAGCCAATATCTATTATGCCGATATTGCACGCACCCTTGATGGGCTTCTCAAAGGCAAAAATGCCTCCGATATTATCTCAACGTTGTACCTAGCACCCCAAACGGTTCAAGAACAAGAGGGGGATTTTTACCTCTCAATTGGGTGCGAACCGCTGAGTAATGGTGTCGATATCAATTGGTTTGGATTACAAAACGATACCAAAAATCAAAAAAAATATGCCATTGTTACCAAACTTTTTGATACCATTACAAACCAATACAATCTTGAGAATGATGCTAAGCTTTTAGAATTTATCATGGAAGATATTGAGGGAAAAAATGAGTCTATTAGATTAAAACAAAAAAAAGGTATAATTTCGCTCAAACAGTTCAACACGATTGTAAACCGTTACGTTGTAGAGACGGGGGATACCAAAGCTTTGAATATCAATTGGAAACAATACTTCTCTTTTGTGTCGCCCCATGCCAATATCGATAGCAAATACGTTTCATCAGAGCTTATTGCGTTGCTTTTTGATTTGGATTTAAAGAGCGTCGATGAGGAGTGGATAGAGGGAGAGGATTTGGCAGCATTTTTAAACGACAACGGTGCAAACATGGAGATGTACGACAAAACCATCTTCTCCAATGCTTTGTCAAAACAAATGAAGTGTACTACCTCGTACGCTTACGGCGGTGAAACGTACAATTTTAGTTTTAATTATTTAGATGGAAAGGCGCAGTATTTTGAATTTTATTCGAAACAATAAGCGGGATTTGATACTCTTAAGCAACTCTGCAACGACTCTACGTTTTGAGGGCGAGAGCGTTGATATTATGCTCTCCCCTTCGCTCTATACGCTCAAACGAGAGGCTCTTGAGATTGGCTACCACTACCAAGCCAAAAAGTTAGCCCCTTCGGTGCTTGATGAGCTACTCGATGCAGGAGAGTATCAATACATTGTTTTTAAAGATGAGCAAGGATGGGTCTTTGTCGCTTATCAAACGCACAAGATTGTAGAGGTTTTGCACAAATGCGGGATTGACCCTATGCGTGTCGAAAATCTCTACGTAGCCCAACAAAGCGCAACGATGTTTGCCAATCCTATTGAACTCGATACCACAACCGCACTGGGGTTGATTGATGATGTTGTCACCGTCATGCCCAAGGCACTCTTTGGGGAGCGACGCTTTTTGCGTTTTGATGAGAGTTTTCGTCCTTCTAGCGGTGGGGTATCGTTTGGAATTGATGGGGGCAGGGCGATAGCCAAAAGAGATGCCGTACTTCTAGCCTCTCTTTTTGCGATATTGGGAACTATCTTTTGGATTGAGGGGTTTGGATACGCTTCGATTAAGTCCAAACAGGGGCAAAGCGTAGAGGCGTTGCTAGAGGATTATCCCGCACTCCAAAGCAAATACTCACGTGATAGCATCGCCAAAAAATACAGCTCACGAGACAGCAGTGAACGAAAAAAGCGAGAGTTTCTCAAAGAGATTGACTCGGTGGTGCGTTATGGCGGTGTTGTGGAGAGTATCGAGATAGCGCCAGTGACCATGAAAGCCAAACTCAAAGTACCCAATACAAGCAGTTACAATATGCTCAATAAATCAATTAAGATTAAATCAATAGATGCATCAACCATTGAGTTGGAGGCAAAAATATGAACATCAAACGCTACAAATTAGAGATTGTATTGGCCTCTTCGATGCTTTTTATGCTTTTGGGGTTTGGCTACAAGAGCGTTTCGCATAGCTCCCTAAAAGAGTCCAAAGTAGAGCTTAGTCAAGCCCAAATCGAAGTGAGTCGTGTTGTTGCCCTCCAAGAGCTTTGGGGAGATAAGGCACTGAGCAAAAAACTCGGTGCTTTGGAGCGTACAGTAGCCAAGGAGAAAATAGAGAGCTTTGGAATTAAAAGCCAAAAACTAACCGCTACGTTTAAATCCCTTAGCATCGACGAACTCAATCGTCTAAGCAACAAAATAGCAACATTAGCCGTTATCATTGATAAGTTTTCGCTCACCAAAGAGGATAAAACCTATCGACTGGAGCTTGTATGCAAATGGTAAAAAAGATACTTATTGCGTTTGTTGTGATTTGGCTGAGTATCGTTATTTTGGCTCCCAAAGAACGCCTCTTTTTTCTTATGGAAGAGGAGTTGGCTCTAAGTGATACGGTTATCTCCAAAGAGTTGCTTGAATCGACACTTTTTGGGATAGAGGCAAAGGGTGCGAGTCTATCGGTCAAAGGCGTTGAAGTCGCTACGATTGGGGAGCTTGATATTTCAACGCTGCTACTTTTTAGCTCTGTGGATGTTAGCCGTGTCGTGCTGGATGCTTCAAGTCGTTCAATGGTGCCTTTGGATGAGTTTAATCTAAGCCTAACCCATTCGCTTTTTGCTCCTAGGGGGCTAGGAATCAAACTCTCCTATCAAGACAAAGTGCTTCACGCCAAACTCACCATGACCCAAGAGGGTAGGGTGCGTATCGATATAGCCGACATCAATGGCAGTGAGTGGCTCAAACCCATGATGCAACAAGATGAGAATGGATGGTACTATGAAAGCGCTATTTAAGAGTGAAAATATGAAATCAATCCTCTTTGTTTTGGCTTTGATAGTGGGGGTTAAGGCGGTATGGTTTGTAGCAACGCTTATCTTTTTGCCCTCACAAACGCAAGAGCTTCAAAGCAAAAGCGATGTAAAACCCCTCTATTATCGTGTCGTTCTTGCCAAGCAAGAGGGCGAAAAGATTAACACCCAGCCCGTAGAGCCAATCACGCAACCCGCTACGCCTATTAGTGCTTTGAGTCTCATAGGTATCTATGTCTCGCACGATATCGTGATAGCTACGGTGCAAAAAGGGCCCAAAACGCACATACTCTCAAAGGGTCAAAATGTTGATGAGTTTGTCTTGATAGACGCTACGCGTGATGAGGCTTTTTTTGAAAAAGAGGGCAAACGCTATGCGTTGAAATTTACCTCCAAAAAACCCTTGACGCACTCCAGTATTACAACCGCTTCTCTGCCCAAAGAGGAGAACAAAGAAGCGGTTGATGTGATCGATAGAGGCAGTGTCAAAGTCGTCAAGCGTGATATGCTAGAGGGATACATGAAACAACCCAATGATATATGGAAAGATATTGGTATTAGTGAAATCAAAAGCGGCAAAGAGATTGTAGGCTTTATGGTGCGATTTGTGCGTCGTGATAGCGGCTTTGAGAAGTTGGGGCTTGAACGAGGCGATGTTATTTTGGCTATCAATGGAGAGCGACTTAATAGCTACCAAGATGCTTTTGATGCCTACAAAAACATTCAAACCATGCAGGGCTTAACCGTGACAATAAAACGAAAAAATCAGGAGATGGAGTTAGATTATGAGATTAAATAAAATGGCAATGGTATTGATGCTTATTGTATCGTTGGTATGGGGGGAAAATAATGCTACCTCACAAGAAGAGACGATTAACGTCAATTTTCAAGATTTGGAACTTGCCGATTTCATTGAAAATATCAGTAAGATTACCCAAAAGAATATTTTAGTCGATGAGAAGCTTAACGGTAAAGTCAATTTTATCACCCAAAAGCCTATCAAAAAGAGTTCACTTATTCAACTAGCCAACTCTATTTTGGCGACGCACAATCTTGCTTTGGTTGATTTGGGAGAATTTTATAAGGTAGTCAAACACAACGAAGCTGCAGGTGAGGGACTGGCGGTGAGTGAATCGGTTATGGGCGATACGATGCGTACCGTTATCTTCCCTCTCAAATACACCAATGCTTCGATGATACGAGCCCAAATTCGTCCGCTTTTGCACAAGAACGCTCAGGTACTCTCTTTCAAAAACAACAACGCCATCTCCATTACCGCCAATCCCGTCACGCTCAAAGCTATCAAAAAACTTATTGATGCCATTGAAGATAGCGGCACAAAAGGTTCTATTTTTGTCAAGCTCAAAAACGCTTCGGCAAAATCGGTACAACAAAACGCCGATTTAATGACCAAAAAGCTCTTTGACCAAACCATCGAGAGTGAAAAAGTCGATGTTATGGCAGATGAGGCTACCAATACGATTATTTTGGTAGGACAAAAAGATAATGTCAATCAAATGGTTAATTATGTCAAAAAGCTTGATATTGAGGGGGAGGGCACGGAGCAAAAGATGTACGTTATTCCGCTTAAAAACTCCAACGTCGAAGAGATGGAGCAGATTCTCTCCAAAATAATCGCCCAAATGAACGGTGTAGCCGTCGCCAACTCCGCTGTCAAAGGCAAAGGGGCCAACAACGCCGAAGCCCAAAAGGCGATGGTAGTAAGCGATGTCGAGCGAAACGCTTTGATTATTTTGGCTACTCCTGAACAAATCAAAAACATTCGTGATACGATTGCCAAAATTGATGTCGAAAAACCTCAAGTATTTGTCAAAGCCAAAATTGTTGAAATCAACAACAACATCGCAAGAGAGCTAGGGATTCGCTATGGATTTGAGGGAGGTAGGATTACTTCCAATGGTCTCTACTCACTCGCAGGTGGGATGTTAGGTGGTTCATCCATGATGGTATCGCAAAATCTTTTGAGCTTTCTTAATACCCAAACGACCAGCTACGATGCCAACGGAAACGCCATTACCAATACCGATACTCCCTTTAAATTTTCAAGCGATATAGCCGAACTCTTTGCTTTGGGGGCTAAGATTGACCTATTGGCTCAAAACGGCGGAGCGCAAATTTTGAGCGAACCCTCTATTTTGTGCACCAACAACAAAGAGGCCTCTATCTATGTAGGACAAACCCAATCGATTTTGACCAGTACCGCTCAGGGTAACAACGCCCAAGATATGACACGAAACACCTACAGTCGTGAAGATATTGGTATCACGCTCAAAGTCAAACCCAGACTCTCAAGTAACAACAAAGTCAATCTAAACGTCGAGACCGTGATTGAGGATATTTTGGGTACTTCAGCTACCACCGCCGATAGACCCACCACAACCAAACGAAAAGTGCTTACCAATGCGATTGTCGATAACGGCGAGACAATTATTATCGGAGGGCTTATCAAAAGCTCTACGGGCAAATCGATTACCAAAGTACCTATTTTGGGCGATATTCCCATCATCGGAGAGCTTTTTAAATCAACAGCCAACTCCAAAAGTGAAGTCAATGTCGTTATCTATCTTACTCCCTATATCGTCAAGCGAAGCGGTGACCTTAAAAAACTTAAAACCTTGCTCGTAGAACTCGATGGATTGCAAGAGAAGTACAATCAGCTCATCTTTGAGGGACTTGAAAAGAGACGTACAGGCGATACACGGATTAAAACAACCCATTCAATGACTACGACAACTCCCCAGTCCCTTATGACACATCCTGCGAGTAGTCGTATCCGACACGATGAGAACAACAAGATTTTTATACCAGGGAAAGATGACTAATGCAGATACCAAAGCTTGTCGATGTCAATTTGGAGCCGTTGTGGGAAGAGGAGATAGATCACAAACTATCCACCAAACACGCTCTTTTGTTTTCGATTGTAGAAAATCAAAAGGTAGCCATTACCAAAACCTCTACACTCGCCTCCGCCCTCAACTATCTAGCGAAGCTCTCCATTAATTATCCGCTCAATCTCGTCGATGATGAGAGCTATGAGCGACTTTTGAACAAATTTCAAGAGATACAAACCAGCAGCGATTTTGAAGAGATTAGCTCCTCAACCTCCGATGAGTTGATAGAGATAGAGTCCGATTTGCTAGAGTTTATCCAAAACTCTCAAGACCTACTCTCAAGCGAAGGCTCAGCTCCTATTGTAAAGCTTGTCAATTCTCTCTTTTTTCAAGCTATCAAAAAAGGTGCAAGTGACATTCACATCGAAAACAACGAAAAAAAGGGTGAAGTGCGTTTTCGTATCGATGGAGCACTCAAAAAGCATATCGATTTGGACAAAAAAGTAATCGGGCTTGTCACCAACCGTATCAAAGTCATCTCCAATCTTGATATATCCGAAAAACGAGTCCCGCAAGATGGGCGTACGCAAGTGACGATTTCAGGCAAAACACTCGATATTCGTGTCTCTATTTTGCCAACCTATTACGGTGAGCGTATTGTTATGCGGATATTGATGCAAAGTGAGCATATTCCTACGCTTGAAAATCTAGGTTTTACCCACGAAATGACCCAGCGATTTTACTCGTTGCTTCGTCACTCTCATGGGATGATATTGGTCACAGGTCCTACGGGAAGTGGTAAATCAACCACGCTTCACGCCTTTTTGCAACACATCGCTACGCCCGATAAAAATATCATTACCGTAGAAGACCCAGTCGAGTACAACGCTCAAAACATCAACCAAATTCAAGTCAATGCCAAAGTGGGGCTTACCTTTGCTTCGGGGCTTCGTTCTATCTTGCGTCAAGACCCCGATGTCATTATGATAGGAGAGATACGTGACCATGAGACGGGTGAGATTGCACTCCAATCGGCTCTTACGGGGCACCTATTGCTCTCAACGCTTCACACCAATGACTCTACTTCATCGCTTACTCGTCTTATGGATATGGGGATTGCCGATTATCTTATCTCCTCAACGCTTTTGGGGGTATTGGCTCAACGGTTGGTACGAAAACTCTGCGAACACTGCAAAAGCGATGTTGAACTAAGCAGTGTAGCCAAAAAGGATATTAGCCTCTCTCTTGATGCTGTAACCAAACACGCCATTGGGTGCAAAATGTGCGACTTTACAGGCTACAAAGGGCGTGTAGCGGTGGGTGAGCTTTTTATGGTCGATGATAGCGTCAAAGAGATGATCAAACAAAACTTCACCGACCATCAAATCCGAACCCAAATGAAAAAAAAGGGGATGAAAACCATCGCCGACCAGCTTAGAGAACTCGTAGAAGAGGGAACAACAAGCTACGAAGAGGCTTTAAGAGTGGGAATTATGGATGGGTAGATTGTTGAAAAAACAAGGTTGAAAATTAATTAATCAAAAAAAAGTGAGAAAAAATGCCAACAAAATGGAGAATTGCCCTTTCCAATTGATCCTTTAAGATAGCAAGAGGGTGAAACTATGTATTTAGCCGTAAAAGATGTAAAACCAAAAGACGGGTACAAATTGATTTTAACATTTGAAAACGAAGAGATTAGGGAATTTGATGTTTCTGTTTATTTAGAAATAGGCAAATTTAAAGAACTTAAAGATAAAGTACTTTTTGATAGCGTAAAAGTGAGCTTCGACAGTATCCAATGGGCAAACAAGCTTGATTTGGATCCAGAACTTTTATACGCAAAATCGATAAAACAATAGTTGGTCAAACAATTAAACATTGTTGTATATCTCATATAGATTCCTTAAACAATTTTTTACCTAAACTTGAACTTAATTGTGCTATAATCTATAAATTTTTTTGTTTAGAGTTAATAGTTTAAAATAAAGGTCAAATTATGAAAAAAATAGCGATTTTGTTGGCTATAGTAGCTAGTTTGGGCAGTAAGAGTTTTGGAGGAGCTGATTTCGTCCCCCCTATTGTGCCTGTACTTGATGAGAACGTTGATGTATCGGGATTGTATGTGGGCGTTGGGGTTTCACGAGTATTTTTTGATGGGACGTGTCCTTGTGCCAATGGTGTCTTTGAGGATTATACCTATGGAGCGTTGTTGCGTGTAGGGTATGATTTCAATCAATATTTTGGCGTAGAGTTGCGTGCGGCTACGACATGGATAGAGGCTGAGGGGGCGAGACTCGAAGCCCATTACGGGATTTTTGCCAAACCTCAATACCATATCACTAACGATATTAATGTTTATGCGTTGGCAGGATATGCCTACACTGAGATTGGCGACAATCCTGCGGTAAGCTTTGATGATACAGGCTTTTCGTGGGGCGTGGGAATGGAGTATGACCTCTCCAAAGATACCAAAAGAGAAGGAAGATACGACAGAGCCTTTGATGGTATGGGTGACCAAGAGAAGGGTTGGGGACTCTTTGTGGATTATCAAAAACTCCTCGAAAAAGATGGGCGACCCGATATGGATATGATCTCGTTTGGTGTTACGTACGACTTTTAATTTTTGCGGAGCAATAAGACCATGAAGCGTTTTTTGCTCCTCTATCCTCTCTATGCTACGGGATTGCTCTATTTTCTCTTTTTTGACAATAACGCCCTAGCGATACAACTCAATCACTTTCATCAAAAACTTTTGATAGATGCACTTGCTTTGCATTTTGAGGTAGATGCCTACCATATTGTTGTTACACCCTACTATCATATTACGATTGACAAATCATGCAATGGAGTGGTAGGTTTATTGATATTTTTTGCTTCGATTGTAGCATACCAAGCCCAAGTGCGACAAAAACTTTTGTGGATAGCAATCGGTTACGTTGTCATGATAGTAGCCAATTTTTTACGCATCGTGTTTGTTGTCTATGCCGTCACAATAGACTCTGGTTACTTTGCCTTTGCACACGATACGATGGGTAACAGTTTTTTAATTGTTGTAGGATTGGTACTTTTTGGTTTGTTTTTAAAGTTTTCTAGGATATAATTATAGATTAAAATTTTTTTTATACTAAATCTCTTTAGTATTGTTTTGTTCACTACTTCCTCACTACTTTTTGCTACAATTTAACAACAAACTACACAAAAGGATAAAAATTATCTTTTTTGGATTCTAAACCGATACAGTTTGTTTGCTATATGTGTTACAATTGTAGCAATTCGACAAGTATAAGGCCAAACTATCTGCGAGGATAAGACGGAAAGCTACAGATCTCTGCTGAGATGGCTGAGTTGCATAAAATATTAGAAACCTTATTATGGAAAGGATAGACGATGAAATTACGCTTTTTAATGATGGTGTTGTTTTTCACTATGATGATGGCTAACACTCTCTACGCATCAGGTGAGACCGATATGCAACCTGCTATTTTCAAAGATAGCAAAGAGCAAGTCCCTGCGGGTACGAGTTTTGACTATTGTGTCAAGTTGCAAAACAACACGGGTATTCCAACGGATGCCAATGTAGAACTCAACATTAGTATCCCTAGTGGCTTTACCTATGAAAGGGTCAATAGCGGACATAGTTGTGTTTATAGCGGAGCAACACCGAGTACGGGTGCTGTTGGCGATCAGTTGGTGTGTACCTTTACATCTCCTTTTCCTGGTAATAGCTACCAAGAGGTGAATATCACTGTCAAAGCAGGACCAGTAACGGGTGTCTTCAAAAGCTATGCCACGGTCAATTACGCAAAAGATACCAACAAAGCCAATGACCAAGAGAATACCAAAACCACCGTTATTCCTAGTGCCGATATGGAGATTGTCACGATGCTTGTCAATCCCACGCCTGAGGTGATTAGCGGGGGTATTGCGACCTACACTACCAAAGTAACCAATAATGGACCTTATGGCACCAATACAGTATCGGTGAAGTATGTTTTGCCCAGTGGATTTGTCTTTGCGGGTGATGATGCTGCAACGCCTGATAATAACGATAGCTTGTGGGCGTGTAGCGAGACACCAGTAGGCACAATCACTTGTGATTACAACGGTGGAAGTGAATTTACCGTAGATCATAACTCTACGTTTAATTTCCGTCTTAAGGCTACCAACTACTTTGGAGATGTTACGCTTGTAGGTGAAGTCGATTCAGTCGATAATATTTTTGATATCAACACCAGCAACAACTTCAACGATGTCAATGTCACGATACTAGAGGGTACAAACCTCAAGATGGAAAAGAGTGTCGATAAGGCGGTATTTATTGAGGGGGAGGTGGCTACCTTCACACTCAAAGTAAGCAATACGGGCTATGTCGATGCCCCTAATGTCGTGGTACGAGATACTATCCCCATAGGACACACTTTTGTTGAAAGCAATATCACTGCCCCTGCTGATTGGAACTGTACCGTAGCAGGGCAATATGTAGAGTGTAAGCGAGACGGTAATCTAAGCAAAGGGACTAGCGAAACGATTACCATCAAAACCATCACGCCCACAATGGGAAGCGACAAAGAATATAAAAACTGGGCGGATATAAACTCTACCACCCTAGCCGATGCTGATTTGAGCGACAATAATGCTTCATCGATAAGCTACAAGGTACGAGTCGATCAACTCGATATAGGAGTCGATAAGGTCAAAGTGACCAAAAACAATCCAATATCAGGTAACCCTGTCACGGTGGGGGATAATATTATCTCTACTATTAGTGTCAAAAACTACGGTCCTCGTGATGCCACCTCGGGTCAAATCCGTGTCAATGATAAACTCGATGTCAATGAGAGCTATGTAGGATATAGCGGAACGAATTGGAGTTGTACTTACAGTAGTGGGATAGTAAGTTGTATTTATAACGCAGCTTTAGCCAACGGTATAACGGCATCTGATCTTAACATCGAAACAACGGCGTTACAAGCGGGTGTTTTGGATAATGAGGTAGAAGTCAATACCACTTCATTGGGAACTCCAGGGGATCATAATAGTGGCAACGACAATAAAGTAGCCGAAATCAATGCTACAGCTACCAATAACGATGCTGATATTGTCGTCACCAAAACCAGCAATAAAGCCACAGTACCCACAAGCGAGAACAATGTAACCTATCAACTCCTTATTCAAAACAAAGGACCAGGAAGCGCAACCAATATACTCGTAAGCGACAACATACCCCAATACTATCCAGGGTATGGTTCTTTGGGAGCAACAAGCCTATCGGTAGAGCATAATGTGAGTATTGGCGATTGGGGCGGATGTACTATCAATGGCGGTGAGGTGCGATGTACGATTAATACACTTGAAGCCAATAAGAGTGTAGAGGTCAATATTACCGTAAGCGGTGCAATGCTTCACGGCACTAAAAAAAACACCGCGAGTGCCTTTTCCAATGAAGTAGGGGATTCCAACCGAAGCAACAACCAAGACGATACCAACCTCACGGTAGCTCCCAAAGCCGATGTGCAGGTGATTCGTAATGAGGTTGTTTTCTCAGAGGTACGAGATAACAAAATCAAAGCAGGAACGGATGCACTCTACTATATCCAAATCCAAAACAACGGTCCAGCCCCTGCACAAGATGTCAATCTCACCAATCTCTTTGATACGAGTATCTATCGACTGCTTGAGATCAACGATGGTTCTTATACCTGTAGCTCAACCGATGGCAATATCACCCTTAAATGTGCTATTGGAACGCTTGACCCCAAAGAGACCGCTAACATTACCCTAAAACTTCGCCCTATTCACTACAATACACCACCCAAAACACCATGGGAGCTTAATAATAGTGTGAGCGTAGAGACAAGTACCTTTGATATGAACCATACCAATGATGAGCTTAATGAGACCCTGCCCATTACCTACGGCGAGGTGGATATCTCTATCGAAAAGGATGAATCGGAGATTTTCATTGAGCCTGTCAAGTATGACCCCGATAACAATGCCAGTAATATTATCGTCTATAAGATTACTATCAACAACTTTGGACCATCCGAAGCTACCAATGTAAAATACATCGATAAAGTCGTCAATGTCTCTCCTGATGATCACAACATGACCTTTTTGGGGGATACGAACAATAGCAATGGAAGCGACTATAACTTAAGCCGACACTGTACGCCCCCTAGCCCTGCAACATTCGAGCCCAATGATAATCCACCTGAAATAAACTGTAGCGTACCAGGAATTTTGCAAAGCAAGGGTAAATATGAACGCTATTTGGTCTTTCATGTTGATGCGGCTCCACACCAAATCAAAGGGGATGTCTATCACGATGAGGTCAATGTCACTTGTGATCAAAATGAGACAGAGGCTAAAAACAACGAAGAGGATGAGAAGACAACGGTACGAACGGCGATTGATTTGAATATTACCAAAACTTCGACCAAAAGCCCCGTAGAGGTAGGGGAGGATTTTAACTTCACATTCTATGTCGAAAACGACGGACCTGGATATGCTCCCAATACACAAGTCAAAGATTTTTTGCCTACGGGGATGAAGATTGTAGGCACGCCTGTGGTGGAGGGAAATTCTACCAATTTTCCAGGTGACAATGGAAGCTGTTTGGTCAAAGATAGCAACACTACACTGGAGTGTAACCTTAATGACAAAGATGGAGTGATGCGTAGCAATGAGTGGCGTCGTATTACCGTACCTGTACGCTTCACAACTTCGCTAGCTGCTCCGGTGGTAGCAGTGGGTGCAG
>DYMA01000223.1 GCA_020721815.1 Sulfurovum sp.
AAAAACATCACTTATGGATACGATTGGTAACAGGAGGAGCTAACCGATTAGCCTGCAAAACAATAATAGCAAAAAAAACAAGGGTTAAGAGATGGCGATAATTCATAGATAAAAAGCCAACAACACTATCCCAAAAAGGATACGATAAATCCCAAACGCCACGAAGCTAAATCGTGCCAAAAACGCCAAAAAGAGCTTAATCGTAATATACGCCACGACAAAAGCCACGACAAAACCTACTACAAAAGGGGTATAATCAATCCCTATAAAATCTTGATAGTGTTTAAGCAAATCGTACCCACTCACCGCCCCCATGACGGGAATAGCAAGGAGAAACGAAAACTCCGCTGAGCTTTTGCGATCCATTTTGAGCAACATCCCGCCTATAATCGTAGCCCCCGCCCTGCTAGTACCTGGGATGAAGGAGAAGAGTTGGGCTATCCCAATCCAAAGAGCTTGTTTGTAGCTAAGTTCATCCACATTGGTAATATGTGCTTTCTCTTCTTTGTAAAAATACTCCACAATCAAAAATATTACCCCTCCCACAATAAACATCCACGCCACAATTTCGATAGAAAAGAGTGCCTTAATAGGGTCTTTGAAGAGATAACCGATGATGGCTAAGGGCAAAAAAGCTACCATTATCTTTTGCCACAATAGGATTTGGGAGGGTTTGAGCTTGTCACGGTAGAGTATCATGACGGCAAGTATGGCAGAAAGTTGGATAATCACCTCATAGGCTTTGATAAGTTTACTTTGTTCTATCCCCAAAAAATCACTCGCCACAATCATGTGTCCCGTCGAAGAGACAGGCAAAAACTCCGTAAATCCCTCTATTGTGCCAATTATAATCGCATCAAAAATATCCATATCAACCCTTAAGAATTTTTGATGGTATTATAGCCAATTTTGATAGAGGTGTGAGATAGAAAATCCTTGCTTCACGACAGAGTAAAAATATCGTATCCGTTCACCCTGAGCTTGTCGAAGGGTCGAAGGGTCGCAGGGTCTTGAGTTTGATGTACTTCGACAAGCTCAGTACGAACGATAAATTAAATATGTCGTGGAGTGAGTAGAAAATCTTCTCCTCCTTGCTTCTGGTTTAAACTTCATCATCATTGCTCATCATCTTTCACTCCATGAATGCGTTGTGTTATTGTACATCCAAATGAAAAGTATTATAAGTTTTTGTTATTACAAAGAGAGGCGAAGTTGTTACAGTTGCAAGAGTGTTGGGAATAGAGTTTGTAAGAAAGCTCTTACAAACAGATTTTGGAGTACAATACAAATCAAAAAAAAGAGTCCTAAATGAATGACAACAAGGTGTTTTGTGATTCTCAAAAACTATCTACTATTATGGATATTTTAAATCTCCAACCCAAAGATATAGCCCAAAAGTTTGGCGTACGAGTGGGAGATATTTACCATCTACGAAGCGAAAAATCCAAACGACTCAAACCGCTTCATATCTATGCCCTTATGGCAGCCTACCAACTCCCTGCCAAACTCTTTAGCGATGAAGTGCAAAGCCAACAGGAGATAGAAGAGATTATCAAAGAGCGTGATAGATACAAAACGCAACCCAAACCCCAAGAGCCAACGCAATGGAGCAAAAATATTGAAAAGATTGTAGGAGAGTGGTTTGTCTATGAAAATGCCTACAACAAAAGCGACTTTACGATATGGGAATACAAAATGACCATTACACTCAATGGCACCGTTTGTTTTTACCATTTGCACTCAAATGTCTATCTTTTTGAAGGGAATTTGGTGGAGAAAAATGGAAAGTTTTTAATTACATTAGATAGAAAACAATCGGAAAATAGAGCCTACATGCAACTAAGCATAGACACTATCAACGATAGATTTCCAGCACTTTTTGTTGGGAGAACCTTTCCATTAGGATTGGATATTGCCGAGGTGGTGATATTTTCAAAAGAGTCGCTCACAGGCTACGAACAACACATTGAGACCATTGTGAGTCGAAATCTTGTCATTGATAAAAACATTATTGATAGCGTCTATTGGCTAGGGCGAACCAACCACTCCTCCATGCAATACTACGCCTACAACTACACCAGTGGGGATTTTGGGCATCAAAAGAGCTACTGGGAACGCACGGTAACTATCCACCACCGCACCATCGAGTGCCATTTTGAGGATACCATAAGCTTTTATGGAAACCAAATCTCTCAAAACGAGGAGGATTTGGTTTATCATTTGATAGAAAAAAATACCCAACAAAACTGCTACCTAATCCTTCGCACCAAAGAACTAAGCACCAAAGCAATCTTTGTGGGCATTTTGGTCAATTATCGCCTCATTGATAGCAATGATAGAGTAGTCAAAACCATCCTCTTTTCCAAAAAACAAGCTTGATGAAAGCCAAATAGAGTATCTATTGGGAAGCCACCAACAATCCGTGATTCATATCGAACAAAGTCACCTCAATCGTAAAATTTTTCACATTCAAAACACTGTTTTGGAGACTATGCAAAGAGATTATTATCTATACAGTTGGGGAAGCGAACTAGCTCCAAATGGGCAAGAGAGA
>DYMA01000224.1 GCA_020721815.1 Sulfurovum sp.
GTCTATCGCTTGTGTTTAGAATGCTAGGTAACCATAACGTTGTGAAACTGGACAGGTAATCAAGATGTTAAGAGATATGAATATTGAAAAACTAGCAGGGTATCAAGTAGCCAAAGAGAGATGGATTTCTCAGGGGATTATCAATACGGCTATCAAAATGATAACCAAGTTTAAACTCTCCATCGAAGAGGTGGCAACAGAGCTTAATATCTCTATGGATGAACTTAAAAAGCATTTGGATAAATAAAAAACAATTTCCAAAGGAGAGAAGATGCACAGTTATGAAGAACCCGTCTATTTGATTAGTGTGGTGGCCAATATTTTGGAGATTCATCCCCAAACGCTTAGGCAATACGAAAAAGAGGGGCTTATTAAGCCCTCACGAACCCAAGGCAGAGTACGTCTCTATTCCCAAAAAGATATTGACCATATCAAAATGGTATTGCGATTGACTCGAAATTTGGGGGTAAATATTGCAGGGGTTGATATTATTTTGCAACTCAAAGAGAAGATGGATGAGATGCAAGATGAGATTAGTGACCTTAGAGATGAACTTAGCCGTACCAATCGACAAGGCTCAGTTCACACCTCCAAAGCGATTGTAACAACCAACAGCTACGATATTATTTTGTTTGAAAAATGATTTTTTTCTTATGTTGTACAAAAATAAAATACTCAAAATCAAATCCATCAGTCAAGGGCTTAGGTTGCTTTATGTGGAGGACAACGAGAGTGTTCGCCTCACCAATGCCCAACTTCTAAAAAACTTTTTTACGACCATTGACACAGCTACCAACGGTTTAGAGGGGTTGGAAAAATTTACACAAAACTGTTACGATATTATTATTACCGATATTAATATGCCCCTTATGGGCGGTATTGAGATGATTGAACGTATCCGTCAAAAAGATAAAGATGTCACTATTTTAATCGTTTCGGCTTACAGCGATACCGAGTATCTAACGGAGTCCATCAAGGCGGGTATTCAAGGCTACATTATCAAACCTACCTCTATGGAGCAACTCATTGAAGTGCTTGAAGCCTCCATTGATTACATCAAAGCCAAGCAATCCCAAAAAGCCCATCAAATCTCTTTGCAAAATCAAATCGATAGCGAGAGTAAAAAACGCCAAGAGACCGAAGCGTTGCTTATTTCGCAAAGCAAAATGGCATCCATGGGGGAGATGATTGGCAATATCGCTCACCAGTGGAGACAGCCACTTAATGAACTGGGTTTGGTGATTCAATCGTGCAAAAGTGCCTACGAGAGAGAGATGTTGAGTGCGGAGTTTGTCGAGAGTCGTGTGACCAAAGGGATGCTTTTGATTGAAAAAATGTCCTCGACGATTGAAAACTTTAGAAACTTCTACTCTCCCTCCAAAAACCAATCGAACTTTTCACTTATAGACTCTATCAACAAATCTCTAGCCATCTTTGAGGGTGCGTTTCGCAACAACGATATTGAGTGTGTGTTGGAGTATGAAGCGGGAGAGGATTGGCGTTTTTATGGCTACAGCGATGAGTTTGAGCAGGTCTTTGTCAATCTCCTCTCCAATGCCAAAGATTCGCTTGTAGAACACAACAACTTTGAACGTATCGTCTATATCAACCTCAAAAGCCTAAACTCCCGTATTGAAATTGAGTTGTGCGATAACGGCATAGGATTGAGCCATGAGGTACAAAAGAGGCTTTTTGAACCCTACTATACCACCAAAGATGACACCAAAGGTACGGGCATAGGACTCTATATGTCCAAAGAGATTGTCAATAAACACCTCAAAGGAAGCATCGAAGCCTACAACAAAACCTTTGAATTAAGCGACAAGAGCCATAACGGTGCTGCCTTTAAAATCACCCTGCCCCGCACCAAGGAGAGAGAAGATGCGTTATAAAGAGGTACTCAAAGAGCTTACACTTTTGCTCATAGAAGACAACAACGGGATACGAGAGGAGTTGATTTTTAATATCGGGCATTGGTTCAAAGAGGTGATTGAGGCACGCAACGGCGAGGAGGGATTGGAGAAGTTTCAAGCCCACTCCATTGATTTGATTATTACCGATATAAAAATGCCCCGTCTTAACGGAATCGAGATGGTAGAGCGTATTCGCCAAATCAACCACGAAGTCCCTATTATCTTCCAGACGGCTTTTAGTGAAAATGAGTTTTTGTTTCGTGCTATCAATATGAACGTACAAGGCTACATCATCAAGCCTATCAACATCAAAGACCTCGAAGAGGTGGTACAAAACGCTATCTATAAAGTGATTTTAAATAAATGCCTCAAAGAAAAAGAGGCAGCCAAAACAGCCTCTATCGCCAAAAGTGAATTTATCGCCAATATTTCGCACGAGATACGCACACCGCTTAATGCCATTATAGGCTTTAGTGAGATACTTGAGAGAGTTGAACTTTCGCACGAAGTTCGCTCCTATATTGAGTCGATCAATCGCACAGGCAAGACGCTACTGGATATTCTTAATTGTCCAGTTTCACAACGTTATGGTTACCTAGCATTCTAAACACAAGCGATA